>CALMQK010000391.1 GCA_937872085.1 uncultured euryarchaeote | reverse complement strand
TGAATGCTGCCATCCAATATGTGACACGTGCAGGGGCTGGATAGTCCTTGTTCACCCATGTGAGGACATAAGCCCCACTTTCGTTCACGACAAACCCCTGGGTCCTCTGAGGTTCCCTTGTAATGGAGCCGTTTGGCTCCGTGAGGATCATCGTGATATTGTCGTTGGACTGCCAGCTCCACATGACGATCTGTCCAACGTCGACGAAGCCTACTCCAACGTTCCATGCAACGTGCGAGAAGTCCGTGATCGTTCCTGTCTGCTGATACGCGGAAACGCCGTCGTTGGGAAGGATTAGGACTGATGAGAATACCGCGAGGAAGATGATTCCTATGCCGCCCATCTTTGCCAGCTTGATGAAATGTCCCCACCCACCATTGGCTTCCCCTACTTATTGCCTTTTCCCGACCCCCAGAGCTTTGATTGGGGCCATATTCAGCGCCAGAACAACCCTACGAAGAGCCCGACAAGACATAGGTTTTCGACACGCTGGATTTACTCCAAAGATGCCTACTTCCTCATGGCTGCGGAATCCTCTCGAACGATGCATTTGTAGACCTGAAGGGCATTACCCGGGTCAGCGCCCGGAGAGATGACCTATCCCAACGAGTCTCCGGAATGTCAGGTCGTGTGGTTGGTCCAATGCTGGGCATGGTCAAGCGGTTCTATAGCGTCATTGGGGAGAGGGGCGGAGAGCATGTGGTCAGGACCTCGTTGAGAAGAGGATACTGGTTATTCGCCGGGTACGTTCTCGTCGAACGAGCGTCTGATGCGCTGAGGAAAGCGGGTCCTTCGGCTTCGGACATAGGTGCTCTGGTTGACGTCGCACTGACATTCAACGAAAAGAACATTGGGATTGCCCCCACTCAGAAGAAGGAAGAAATCGAGGGCCTTCTGAACGTCGTTGGCGCGGCCAAGCCGAAGACGGTCTTGGAGATAGGAACCTCACAAGGTGGAACGCTGTTCCTGTTCACCCGGGTCGTTGGCGATGACGCCTTGCTGATCACGGTCGACCTTCCCAGCCCTCCTCTCGGTGCAGGATATCTTCCATGGAGAGCTAAACTGTACAGGTCCTTCACGGTCGGAAAACAGAGGATCCAACTCATCAGGTCCGATTCTCACAGCGCGCAGACGATGTCACAGGTCCTTGGGCTCCTTGGAACGCGAAAGGTGGATTTTCTGTTCATCGATGGCGATCACAGCTACGAGGGCGTCAAGAATGATTTCGAGATGTATTCGCCGCTGGTGGCGGCGGGTGGAATCGTGGCTTTCCACGATATCGTTCCTGGTCGACCCGAGGACGTAGGAGGGGTCCCAAGATTCTGGAACGAGGTCAAGGGCAGAAGTGGTTCCCAGGAATTCGTAAAGAGCATCGACCAGGGTGGTTGTGGAATAGGGGTTCTGAGACTCTGATCCAGATTCCAGATCCTCTCGTCGTAAGAGGCTCTCCGGACTGTTCTATCTATCTTTGCGACGGGATTTGGATGATGCGCTCCTTTGTCTTTGGATTGTAGGGGTGCCGGCCGCAGTCACAAGAGCGAGCGGCACGCCGACGGTCGGGGATTCCGGCACGGCGGCCGTCTCGACTATGAGGCGACGAGTGCGATCGTCGAGGCTAGTGGAGGCAGCTCACACTATGCCCAGCAGATCGCCCACGAGCTGTTCAACATGTCGACCCGGCCCAGATGATCCGAGGAGCTCGAATCGGCTGTCGCCACTGTGTTGGCCCACCAGTCGCCGGCCTTCTACATCCTCTGTGATTCGATTAAGAGCAGGACCCAGAGGCGGTACCTCCTGGCGGCGGCCCGCGAAGGCAAGGCGGCATTTCGGCCGGCGTTAATTGAGAGGTATGGTCTCACGTCCGCATCCCATGTGCAAAAAGCGGTCAAGCAACTGGACGCACGGGGCATCACGGAAGGTGGTGTATCGTCGACCCGATGTTCGCTCTTTGGCTGAGGGGGTTGACGAGGAAAGTTCTATCTTCTAGATGGTAGGTTCGATGGTTCATGAAGAAGGCTCTTATCACTGGCATAACAGGTCAAGATGGCTCGTACCTTGCCGAGTTGCTGCTCTCAAAAGGATACGAGGTTCACGGCATAATACGAAGGGCTAGCACATTCAACACATCCAGGATAGACCACATCTACAAGGACTTTCACGAGGCGGGTGCGCGCATGCTGCTGCACTACGGCGACCTGTCGGACTCCGAGGTCATATCGAACATCATCTACAACATGGAGCCTGAGGAGGTCTATCACCTCGGCGCACAGAGCCATGTTCGGGTGAGCTTCGACACGCCTACCTATACGAGCGATGTAACCGCTCTCGGAACGACCAGGCTACTGGAGGTCATTCGAAGGAGCGGGCAGCCAATCAGGTTCTACCAGGCATCCAGCTCTGAGATGTTTGGGTCGGCGAAGCCGCCTCAGAGCGAGAAGACGCAATTCGAGCCGAGGAGCCCGTATGCGTGTTCGAAGGCGTATGCCTACTGGATGGTCAAGAACTATCGCGACGGATATGGCATGTTCGCCTCGAACGGGATTCTGTTCAATCACGAGAGCCCGAGAAGAGGGGAAACGTTCGTCACCAGGAAGGTCACTAGAGGCATCGCGTCGATCTTGGCGAAGAGACAGAAGTACCTCTACTTGGGGAACCTCGAGGCGAAGAGGGACTGGGGATACGCGCCGGAGTACGTCGAGGTCATGTGGAAGATGCTCCAGCAGAAGAGGTCCCAGGACTTCGTGACTGGCACGGGTGAGTCGCACTCGGTCAAGGAGTTCGTGGATGCGGCTTTCTCCTATGCGGGGCTAGCTCCTAGCAAGTATGTCAAGATCGACAAGCGATACTTCAGACCGACGGAGGTCGACTACTTGATTGCAGACGCGTCTAAGGCGAAGCGGGAGCTTGGGTTGAATCTTAAGATCAGATTCGGCGAGCTCGTCAAGATCATGCTCGATGCCGACATGCGCGCGGCGGGGCTCGAGCCCATAGGCGAGGGCGACAAGCTAGTCGCGAAGAATTTCCCTAAGCGCTGGTGGGGGGCGGACTAAGGAATGGCCTTCTGGGAGGGGAAGCGGGTCCTCGTCACTGGCGGGGCGGGCTTCCTCGGAAGGTTCGTGATAGACGAGTTG
>CALMQK010000390.1 GCA_937872085.1 uncultured euryarchaeote | reverse complement strand
AACGAGGCTTTTTCGCTCGCTCGTGGTGCGCGCGGGAGTTTGCCGCCAAGGGTCTCGATCACTATCTCGTCCAGTGCAATGTGTCCTTCAATAAGCGGAAAGGGACGTTGAGAGGGCTTCACTACCAGATCCCTCCGCACGCCGAGGTAAAGCTCGTCCGCTGCACCAAAGGATCTCTCTTTGATATGATCGTTGATCTTCGAAAAGATTCACCCACATTTCTAAAGTGGTTTGCGATTGAGCTAACCGCTAGTAATCATAGAATGCTCTATATTCCGAAACTATTTGCCCACGGGTTCCAGACACTTGAAGACGATACTGAGATCTTTTACCAGATGTCAGAATTCTATGAGCCGGCTGCTTCCAAGGGCTTACGATGGAATGATCCACGACTTGGCATCGACTGGCCAGGCCTAGGTAGAACCATGTCGCAAAAGGACAAAGCGTACCCCAATCTTGAGGTCAGCTCTGTCGGCTTGTAAATCCCTATCTTTTGCCTGGTCACGGTTCTCCAAATGAATACAATATCTCAACTTAAATCAGAGGAGCTCCGTGGGATCGGCGAGGACATGTATCGCATGATTGTGGAGTTGTACCCCATCTGCCGAAGCATCACCGGGAATGGATATCGCCAGACCATGCGGCGGATTCAAGAGATTATTCCGATCTCGATTCAGGAGGTACCGAGTGGCACGGAAGTGTTCGATTGGACGATTCCGAAAGAATGGAACATCCGGGATGCTTACGTGAAGGGACCCAGTGGAAAGAAGGTCATCGACTTTAAACAACACAATCTTCATATCATGCAATATAGTGTGCCGGTCCGTCTCAAAATGCCCCTTCAAGAACTAAAGCATCATCTGTACTCGTTGCCGGACCATCCCGAATGGATTCCCTATCGCACGTCCTATTACAAAGAGAATTGGGGGTTTTGTCTCAGTCAGGAACTGCTGGACAGCCTGGAAGAGGGAGAATACGAGGTTGTCATCGATGCGAGTCTTGAGGATGGTCACCTGACGTATGGCGAGTATCGAATTCAGGGAGAAAGCGATAAGGAAGTGTTAT
>CALMQK010000389.1 GCA_937872085.1 uncultured euryarchaeote | reverse complement strand
GGGAAGAGGGTCATCATCGTACGTCCGAAGGATGTCCCGAGCATCGACTTCGTCGGGGGAAAGGCAGATGCCTTAATCGCCGGCCTGATCACTTCGGGAGCAACGGTCACCGAAGATATCTCTAAGGTCCTCGTTGGGATCCCCGAAAGGAGGGTAGCATAGGATGAACGGTCAGTTGCTTCGCGACCTGAAGAGGAACACCCAGATGCTCATCATGGTCGAAATCCTCAGATCCCCATCTGTCAGGATGAAGGAGATAGCTGAGAGACTCGACATCACTATTCAGGCGGTAAGCCAGTACATCTCCGCGATGAAGAAGCAAGGGTTGCTCAAGGAGCAGTCCGGCAGCCTCAGGCCCACTAGGAAAGGTATGCAGATTGCCCAGGAGCACTTCACGAGCCTCAAGGACTTCATCGATGTGACCCTGAGGAGCATCGCCGTCATAGAGAGGACGGTCGCCATCGCTGGCAAGAACATCCTGAAGGACCAGGCTGTGGGGCTCGTGATGGAGGACGGGATGCTGATGGCATATCCCGGACAGAAGTCGTCCTCGACCGGCAAGGCCATGGAATGTGCAGAGGAGGGGGACGATGTCCTTGTTGGGCAGCTCGAGGGGATAGTCGATCTTGAGCTGGGCAAGCTACTGATAGTCGAGGCACCGTCGGAGCTAGAAGGAGGCTCGAAGTCGGTCGACATCGCGCGCATGAAAGATAGGATAGATGAGTTCTCGCCGGGCGTGCTGGTGGCCGGTGATCCTATCGGTTCGGCCCTCCTGATGAAGACCAGCGGCGAGTTCTTCACGATCCATGCTCCGGTCGCCTCCGCGATGAGCGCTCTCAGCAAAGGGGTCGATGTCGTGTTCTCGGGAACGCACGAGTCAGTCGACCAGCTCCTGCAAGCGGTCTCCACCCTCAGGAAGGAGAGTGGGTACGAGATACGGTGCAAGACCATCCGAGCCTGACGACGCGCGCCGTCGTCGGTGGAAAGACTAAATCCACCGATTGCATTCGAGCCATCATAGGTGAGAGGGTGGAAGTTGCAGAAGCGATCCGCATCAGACGCGCAAGACGCGTTCTCTCTGACAAGCCGCTTGAGAGTGAGAAGGTGGATGCGCTCGTCGAGGCGATGCGTCTGTCCGCCTCGTGCTTCAACAACCAGCCTTGGCGGGTCACGCTTTGCATGGGCGCCGAGGCCCTGCCTGCGATAAAGACGGCCCTCTCGAAAGGCAACGTCTGGGCGACTCGCGCGCCGCTCATCATGGTTATCTCAGCAAGGCCACCTGATGACTGCCAACTCAGCGAAAAGCGTGATTATTTCCTCTTCTCGACCGGCCTGGCAGTCGGCCAGATGGAGCTCAGGGCCACGGAGCTGGGTCTCGTGTGTCACCCGATCGCGGGTTACGATCCTGTGAAAGCCAAGCAGCTCCTCGGGATTCCCGAGGACTACATTGTGATAACGTTCGTTATCATCGGGTATCCAAGTACTGACAGCTCGTTCTTGTCCGACAAACAGAAGGCGCAGGAGCTCGTGCGGCCAGAGAGGAAGCCCATCGGAGAGAACTTCTTCCTCGACAAATGGGGCAGCCCCTACAAGTGAGCTTTCGGCACCCCTAGATCAGTTTCGCCCCGTTCTCGTATAGATGTATGCAGGTGACCGGGCATTCCTCACACGCTTGCCTCGAACATTTCTCGTCGTCGAGTTCTTGCTGATCATTGTCCCCTACGCGGTGTCCTGCCGGTAGGCTCGACATGCCATCTGGCGCCATCTGGAATAGCTCCGGGCAGATCTTCGAACATGATTCGCAACCGATGCATTCAGGACGGACTACCTCAAGCCTGAACTTGGCCATGACTGATCTTAGATTAAAGGTGGACATATCTTCTTCGCCATATGCGTAAGAGCATAACAGGGCCCAGGACTAGCTGACAAGGCACTGATATTCAGCTTTCGTCCTGCCCCAGCGTCAGGGCTGGTCTATCGTCTACCTAATTCTTATACTCCCCTCGGTCATTCTCCTCGGCATGGCATTCGATTCGCGC
>CALMQK010000388.1 GCA_937872085.1 uncultured euryarchaeote | reverse complement strand
CGTGAATGCCAGCAGAGTGATCAGGGACTACATCGTCAACTGGGTGAAGAACGGGAAGGGGAAGACGGTCCTCCTGACAACACACTACATGGCCGAGGCTGACCAGCTCTGTGATAGGATCGCCATCATCAACCAGGGAAAGATTCTGGCCTGCGACACGCCTGAGAACCTGAAGAAGCTCGTCAAGGCGAGCCGGACGCTCAAGCTCGAGGTGACGATGCTCAGGAACAAGGATCAGTTCGGCCTCGTCCCGGGAGTGGAGAAGTTCACTTACGTCGATGACTACGACAAGGGCGTCACCGTTCTCAAGTTCGTCCTTTCCGACGAGTCGGCGGTCAGCGACATTGTTTCCGAGCTGCTGAAGGAGCACGCAAAGATCGTATCGCTCCAGAAGACCGAACCGACCCTCGAGGACGTATTCATCAAGATGGTCGGGAAGGGGTTCGAGTGAGCGACTCATGGATTATCAGGAACCTGCGGGCCATCAGGGGACGCGCGTACCCGAGGGTCATCGGCTCGCTCAGGGAGCCTAGCTGGGTATTCTTTGACATCGCGCTCCCTCTGCTGACGGTCGCAGCCTATGTCTACCTCTACAAGTTCATCAACGCGCCGAAGGAGTTCGTCGGGTTCGTGATCCTGGGCGGGGCAATGACCGCGTTCTGGCTCAACATACTATGGAGCATGGCCTCGCAGCTGTACTGGGAGAAGGAGACGGGGAACCTCTCGCTCTTCCTCATGGCCCCGGTCTCTCGGATGTCCATCCTCGCTGGGATGGCTGTCGGTGGGCTGTTCTTCACGACCTTGCGCGCGGGCTCCACCATGGCGATCGGCATACTCGTGTTCGGCGTCTCGTTGAGCCTATCGAATCCCCTGATGTTGATCGCGATCTTCGTCACAACCATGGTCGCCCTATATGGGATGGGGATGATGCTCGCATCCCTGTACCTGCTGTTCGGACGCGAAGCATACAACATGTCGAACCTCCTGACCGAGCCGATCTACCTGGTGTCGGGGTTCTACTTCCCTGTTAGGTCCTTGGGGTTCTGGACCGCCGCGGGCGCATCCGTGATCCCCATCACGCTCGGGCTCGACGCTTTGAGACAGCTCTTCTACCCTGCGACTGGGGCTCAGTACGGCTTCATGTCGATCTACCTGGAACTCGTCATCCTCTGCGTCCTATGTGTCGTGTTCGTCTTTCTTTCGAAAGCCTCGCTCGATTACATGGAGAAGCTCGGCAAGACCTCCGGGAGGTTGACATTGAGATGGCAATGAGAGACAACCTCCGGACCTTCAAGAACGCAGCCTGGCTGGGCTGGCAGATGGAGTCCAACTGGACGGACCCGTTTCTGTTCGCGACCTACTCGATTGTGAAACCGCTCGCGGGGACGCTCATCCTTGTCTTCATGTATCTGGTGATAACACACGGCGACACTAGCACCCCGGGCTTCTCGTACATGTTCATAGGGAACGCGCTCTACATGTACGTGGCAGAAGTGCTGTTCGGCGTCACGTGGGTGATCCACGACGACCGGGAGCACTACATGACCCTGAAACAGGTGTACATCGCTCCGATCAGTTTCTATTACTATATCTTCGGCAGGGCGGCGATAAAGATCGCGATAACGTCCGT
>CALMQK010000387.1 GCA_937872085.1 uncultured euryarchaeote | reverse complement strand
AACACGCAACACGCAACGAATTCAGCTCTGCTTATGATGCTCAATCTCTTTCTCAAGGGCTACTGCAATGTCCTTCAGATAGCGTTGCCATTCGACCAGATTAGGATTGGCCCAATGAAGCTGCTTGGTCCATTTCCTTCTCGGTCCGTCCAAGATTAGAGCAAGTGCTAGAGGTTCTGGAATGTGGTTGAGGTCATAGACTGAAATCGGCCCTGCAATGTCCTTTCTGCCGAGAATCCCTTTCCAGTAGGCCCTCAAATCCGAATCGAAGAAAGGGCTGTATGAATTGGGAGAAGGTATCGGATAGCCAGCTCGTCTCAGGGACATAATTGTGTCAATGAACGGGGATATTTCGTTGTAACAGATGTTGTTGATCTGCTTTCGCTTCGACCACGATTCGTCTTTGTCAATATCCTTGATAATCTCAAGGGCTCTAGTGTGAGCAAGCTGGATGAGGTCCAGGCCTGCTAGCTCCTTTGAAGTTATGGGTTTCTTCGGCTCTTCACCCATGGGAATTTCCCAATGGGGCTTGAAAAGGCGAGGGCGATCTTGATTCATCGGAATGAGAAGACCGTCCTTGACCAAACCCGGCTGAAGGTGGTCAATGGAACTTCCCAACGGTCCCCCTCTTTTCTCGCAGATGGCTTTAACATCCGAGATGCTCCGTCCATAGAGGCTGCCTGAGTACGCATCGAGAATGGCTTTTTCAGTATTCGTTGGCGGTCTTATTGTTCTCATAGGTCACCCAGGCGGTCATTTCTGCAAGGATTTGCAGCGATTTTGCAGAGTGTTTGCTGGTACTTTGCAGATAGCCAATATGTACTAACATCTACTTATGAAGTCGCATGAATTCGCGCAAATCCAAAGCGGTCCGACTGGGCAATGCAACAGCAGTAGTTTTGCCCGTTGACTGGGTGAGAGGCCATCAAGTCGAACAGGGAGATCTTCTCGATGTGCGCTATGATGGCGTTATCACTGTGAGGGCTCAGAAAAAGCAGGGGAAGGACAACCTTGAGTGATTCCCACGCGATCGCCGGACGAGTCAGCGCGAAGACATGGGCGATACTCGCGGAGAAGCGTCAAAACTCGACATATTCGACCATGAGCAAGCTTGTTGAGTCGGTCCTCGATGATTACGCGAACCGTGAAGAAATCGGACCTGTAACAATGCCTAGGACGCGAAAAGTCGAGGGTGTCAATGATAATGGTCGGCCATCGGAGGATTTCGCTCGTAATCCGATGTGCCGGCTTTGTGTCCATCGACCAAAGGGATAATCGAGAAGGGGGATGGGGATGGGAGAAGAAATCAAGAACGTGGAAGAGGGGAAGGAGATCGGTCAGCGCGTTTTTGGCGTTGTACTGAAGGGCTACCCTCAAGATTTCCAGATGTGGCTCGATAGCGCGAAGACCTATGGCCTCTATGTCATTTTCAGTAAGTCCAGCAGAATCGGTAAGCTCGTCATCAAAGAGGAGGCTTGGTAGCATGATTTCTCGCGGTACGGAAGAGCCACTT
>CALMQK010000386.1 GCA_937872085.1 uncultured euryarchaeote | reverse complement strand
ATCATGCGGATGGCTTCGTCCTCGTCCACCTTCTCACCGGAGGAATCGTCTTTAATCGTAGGCAGACGCATCACGCCAAAGCCCAGCACAGACACCTTCCAATCGAGCTGCCCGAAACTCCTGTACTTCATTCTCGCACTCCGCGGCCCTTGTCTGTCATCGAGGGGATTTTCGATGTTGGTTATCAAGCTTCGCTAATCACTTCAAGTCTAGGGTGTAGACGATCCCGGTCGCCTTCTTCTCTGCGAAATATGATGTCAAGCTGTCGTGGAATGTCCCCACCTTCCTGAAACCGTAGATCTCGTAGAACTTCCAATTGCTCATCTGGTCATCTGTGTACAGCGTTACGAGCCTGCAGCCGGCCTCCTTGGCCGCCGCGATGAACCTGTCCATGAGCTTCTTGCCGAGGCCTTTCCCCCGGTGCTTGGAGTCCACGATGATGAGGTTTATCTCAGCGTCGGAGCGCGGCACGTTCACGAGCACCTTGAACTCCGTCAAGAAGAAGTGTAGCAGGACGACCGGCGATACGTGTTGGCCATTGACGCCGAAGAGGAATTGCGGGATCATCCCGAGTTCATTGACCAACGATCCGCCTCCCCCTTTGGGCTTACTGCCTCCTATCCTGCCGAACAGGAGCCCGATCACTCCCTGGGAATCGCTGACCACGACCTTCCAGTTCGACCGGACCAGGAACGATCTCACGTACCCCTCCATCACTCGAGGTTCGACTATCTCGGCGGGTTCCAGGGAGTCTGCTGCCCATGCTTCCCATGCGAGGCGCGTGCATTCGTCCAAGTCCCCCTGCTTGTACTCGCGGAACTGGGGCTCGTCTTGAGTCGACGGGTCGTTCATTTCGCCTCACATCTACTGCTTGAATGGAAAGCACGGCGCGGTTACATAATACTGGTCCAGGGAAGAGCATTTGGATCTCGTTCTTCCCCCGCGACCAGAAACCTCTGGCCCTTGGAATGTTTAATATCCGACTGTGCGATGCCTGACCCACGGGATGGATCATGATCGACGAGGACCTAGCCGAATACATGCTTGACGCCGCTTCGAAGCACACTCCGGTTCTTGCGGAGGTCAGGCTGGAAAGCACGAGCTGCATGCAGCTCGCATTGAAAGCAGGGCAAGTCGACACTATCGCGTCTTCTCAAGACGCGGGTATGAATGTCAAGATCTTCTTCGCTTCCGGAGTGGGGTTCTCCAGCAGCAATGTCGTCTCGAAGGCCGAAGGGCTCAGGCTCGTTCGGCAAGCCGTCAGCCAAGCCAAGAGCGCTCGTAGGAAGAGCCCGTGCACCCTCTCGGCGGAGAAGGCCGTCCGGACCAGCTGGGAAGTAAGGCAGAAGAAAAGTCTGGCCGATGTGACGACTGAGGAGAAGCTCGATTACCTCAGGAGCCTGGATTCCGCAGCCCTCAAGACCGGCGTCAAGGTGCAGGGCAGGTACTATGATCTCAAGGACTGGGAGACCACCAGGTTCTTCGGGAACTCTGAGGGTTCAAGGATCAAGTCCTTCATCCCGAGGATGAAGGTCGAATCGTACAACCTCGTCTCCGCCAAAGGTGAGACGGAGCAATCCATGAGGGAATGGGCCGGGAGCGGAGGCTGGGAATTGAAAGATGAGTGGAACCTCCTCGAGGTCCTTCCCGATGAGATGCGCATGCTCAAGAAGCAGATCGAGCACGGCAAGAGGGTCAAGCCGGGGAAGTGCGATCTCGTCTGCGGATCCGAAGTCACGGGCATCGCCGCGCACGAGTCCTGCGGGCATCCAATGGAAGGGGACAGGATCCAGGGCAGGGAGATGTCGCAGGCGGGGAGGTCCTTCATATCTGAGGACATGATCGGCCAGCGGCTGGGATCGAAGTACGCTACAGTGATCGACGACCCCGGAATCCCGGGCTCCTACGGCTACTATGCCTACGACGAAGAGGGCGTGAAGGCGAGGCCGAGGTACCTGTACAAGGAGGGCCTGATCAACGAGTTCCTTCACAATCGAGAGACCGGGTCGAAGATGGGCTTGGTCAGCAACGGCTCGTCCAGAGCGGAATCCTATCTGAGGGAGCCGATCGTGAGGATGGGGAACACGTTCGTGGCGCCCGGGGACTTCGAAGAAGATGAGCTGTTCGGAACGGTGAAGGATGGCGTCCTGATGAATTCCTTCACAGAATGGAACATCGATGACAAGAGGTACAATCAGAAGTACGTGTCGAGGGAGGCCTATTTCATAAAGGATGGAGAGCTCGCAGGGCCTGCGCGCAAATGTACCATCGAGATCACCACCCCGGCCTTCTGGTCGGCCATCGACGCGGTGACGAAGAAGGTCAGGTTCGATGCTGCAGAATGCGGTAAGGGCGACCCGGGGCAGGGCATGTCGGTCTTCACCGGTGGGCCGATGTTGAGGCTGAGGGGGGTGTCCCTGAGATGAACGAGCTCAAGGAGATCTCACAGCATGTCGTGGAAGTCGCCAGGTCCGCAGGAGCTGACGATGTCGTCGCCGAGGCGATCGTGACCGAGGTCAAGCAGGTCAGGTTCTCCAATAGCCAAGTGGATGCAGTGAATTCGTGGTCCGAGGAACACCTCGCACTCCTCGTTGCCATCGGGAAGAAGGTCATATCGTCCGATATCAGGACGCTGACGGACCTGGATCCACATGCGCGAGCGCTTGTTTCACTCGCAAAGAAGGTTCCGCCGAGCAAGACCTATGAAGGAGTGGCACCAGGTAGGTTCAAATATCGTCGGAACCCGGTAGATGGAATGATCGTGAAGCTCAGAGATCCGTCCCGATTCGTCCATGAGGCGATTGCCGGGGCCGAAGGATTCGGAGCGAACAATGTCGGAGGGACGTTCTATGCGATCCATGAGCGCGTTGGGCTGGCCTCCTCTGGAGGCGCCGTGGGCGCCGACGAGAGCACGGCAGCGGATCTCTCGGTCCGGGCATTTTCCCAGCCGGAAGCATCTGGTCACGCGGTCTGCTGTACCCCGACCCTTACTGGCATGGAGGCCAAGAAGACCGGGGAGCGAGCGGGAGAATTCGCGTCGCACGCGCGTGACCCCGTCATGGGTGAGCAGGGGAAGTTCGACCTCATCGTGGACCCACTCTTCCTTGGGAGCTTCATCCAGTCGACATCGAGCATGCTGAGCGCAATGAGGGTCGAGATCAGCAATTCGATGTATGCGAAGAAGATCGGGAAGCGCGTCGCTTCCGATGAGGTCACTTTCTTGGATGACCCGACGATCAGATCGACCACGAGACGGGCTTTCGACCACGAAGGCGTACCGACGCGGCGGAACGTCCTGATCAAGGACGGCGTCCTGAAGACATACCTGCACAACACCGGGACTGCCAAGCGTTTCAAGACCAGGACGACCGCGAACGCCGGTCCTCTGATACCCAGCGCGTACGGTTCTGCAGCCCAGCCAATGGCCTTCCACCCGGTCGTCGTCCCGGGAGACTGGAAGATGGATGAGTTGATCGCGGATACGAAGCGCGGGCTGTATATCAACAACACGTGGTACACTCGATACCAGAACTATTCCACCGGTGAGTTCTCGACGATCCCGAGGGATGCGATCCTCAGGGTGGAGAACGGCGAGATAGTCGGCGCCGTCAAGAACATCAGGATAAGCGACAACATGATGAACTTCTGGAAGAGCATAGACGCGCTCTCGAGGAAAGCTCAGGAGATCTACTGGTGGGAGGAGGCAGCTCCGCCATCGACTCTCCCGACCGTGAGAGCGAAGCAGATGACGATAACCAGGTCCGCCTAGCGCAAAGGGCTTGGCCCCGGGTTCGGATCGGTCTCAAGCACGTTAAGAAAGGGAATGAATGAACTTAGCTCGATGCAATAGTCGCTTGATTGACGAAGAGCTAGGTATTCGAGTTCACACAAGGCTCCCTGCACATGATGCCCCGTCGCACCAGCCATCGATTCCCGTGCCTAGGGGATCCTTGCTACGGCCACACGCGTATCCTCGACGGAATCAACGCCCGGTCCAGACAGGGGCGGTCCATGCGGTCACGCCCTCCACTCCTGAGAGATCCGACGCAGTGGTCACTCTCAAATAGAAGTAGCTGGCGCTGTCCGACATAAGCGTGGTCGTCCATTCTACGGTTGCGCTGTTGAAGCTCTTCTTCGCCACGACTACTCCGCCGTCGGATACTATCTCGACAAGCTTGATTGCGTCCGCTCTACCATCAGGATCAGATATCCGAACCGAGACCTCGTACGAGCTCATGGGCGACAGAACGGATCCCATGATCGCTCCGTTGAGCGTGTAGTAGATCTGCAGGTTCTTGTCCTGCGTCGCATAGCCTCTGCTGGACCTCATGGCGTTGTACAGGTTCTCGGGGCTCAAGCTGGGAGCGAGCAAGACGGTTCTGACCTCGGAGCCTGAGATCCAGTTCGCAGAGTGTGTGTCGGAGTTCGCTGCTGGCATGACGTGCCAGCCTGCGTCCAGGGCCATGATGTAGCTGGCCTCGTAGACCTCATCGTTGTAAGCCTCGATCAAGCCCATGCCAATGTCCCTTGTCGGAGTGTAGTAGTCGAAGTCGAAGAAGTTCGACAACGGCGATGACCACGTTGACGGGTGATTATACTGACCAAGCGCACCAGTTTGCGCCAGCCAGTCATAGAGCGACGGCAGTGCATCATGGATGCTCTCTTGTAGGCCGTTATTGTAACCATGCCCGCCGGGGTTCCCGTCATCGCCGTAAATCTCGGTGGTGTTGTACACGTTGACCTCTCCCGCCCAGGGCAACCATAGCTCATAGCCTGCCATTGCAACGAAGTTCTTCGAGGTAAAGGTCTTTGCCGCAAGTAACGTGTCGGCCCAAAGCTCAGGTGTCAGCATGATCTGGCCGTACGGGTAGTGAACATGGTCGGTTGTCGCCATGAAGTCCGCGCCCGCGTTCTTTGCGGCTGCGAACGCATCCCAGGGCGTAGCCTGTCCGTCTGAGTATGAAGTGTGAGAATGAAGGTCTCCGAAGTACAGGTTGTAGGCTGTCGT
>CALMQK010000385.1 GCA_937872085.1 uncultured euryarchaeote | reverse complement strand
TTCGGGAGCAGCATGTTGAAGACGCATCCCTTCGTGTAATCCCCCGGGACGATGTCCCCTACCCACATGCTCCCTGAGTACCTGTCGATTATGCCCTTCGCCGCGGCCATCCCTATCCCGAAACCTCCCGTGAGCTCCGATTTCGAGATCTTCACCATCCTCAGCACGTCGCCTTTCAGGTTGGACGGGATCGCCCTCGTGGGCTGCGCCACCTTGACCCACCAGAAGACCATCTTGCGCTCCCTCCTCTCCTCGGCTGAAATCAACAGCCTGGTGGTCTCCTTCTGCTCGGTCAGGGCGATGCTGTAGAACAGGTTCACGAAGATGTCCTTGAGCAGTTCGTCCGCCGAGACGAGCATCGCGTCCTCCGGCAGGCTCACCTCGAAACCGACCGCTTTGGAGTCCCCGAACTGCTTGACGTTGTCTATCGCGGACTCGATCGCCTTCCTCAGATCCATCTTCTTGAGGAGCTTCGGCGGGCCTTCCCGGAGCCTGGATATGGTCCTGACCATCTCTATGAGCCTCATGATGCTCTCCGCCTGCTGCGAGGTCCTCTCCACGGCGCTGGCGACCTGGGGGTCCAGGTCGCGCCTCTTCTTGAGAGTCTCGAAGTAGGCCATGATCGGCGTCGCGTAGTTCGCGATGTCGTGGGTAAGCAGGTCCATGTGCAGCTCGATCTGGTCCCTGACGGAAGTGAGCTCATTGAACAGCTTCGCGTTCTCAAGGGCGACCGAGGCGTGGTTGGCGAACAGGATGGCGATCTCGAGGTCCTCACGAGAGAACTTTTCGGGCGCGTACCTGAGCAGTTCGATGACCCCTATGACCTCCTTCTGACCGATGACCGGGACCGCGAGCATCCTGGTGTGCGTCTTCGGGGTGCCAGGTATGTATTCCGCCCTCGGGTCGTCCTCGACGTCTGGGATGACCTCAGCCTTCCTGGACTTGCCGACATAACCGACCACGCCCGCGTCTGCGGAGAAATCCCTGTCGGCCATCGTCTCAGCAGCGTATGCCCCCGTGGCATAGACGGGGTTGCAGACATGTTTCTTCCAATCGAAGACATAGAATGCGAGCTCGTTGCAATGGACGAGCTCCGAAAGCCTGGTCGCGACTATCCTGTATATCTCCTCGGACTCGATCTCTTGCTGGAGCGAGGCCGCGGTGTCGATCAGCACCTTCTGCGCCCTGGACCTGATGTTCAGGGCCTTGAACAACTCGCCATTCTCCAGGACGCGGGACACCTGCCTCGACAGGTCTTCCGCAAGGCCGACCTCATCGGGTGTGAATTGCATGGTCTTCGACGAGTCCCCTATCATGAGGACGCCCGCGACCTGTTCCCCTCTGGTCATCGGCGCGCAGATGGTGTGCGCGAACGCGAGCCTCCCGATGATATTCCTCTTCTTCGAGGGCTCCCCGGTCGCGTCGCCAACATAGACGGTCTTCCTCTGGGCTATCGCCTGGGCTGCGGCCGGGAAGGATTCGAGCATGACGGTAGAGTCCTTCGTCAGCGCGAGTCCCTTCGCAGAGCAGGCCTGGCAGACAAGGTCGCGCATGTCCGGATCGTATCTGAACAATGCCACGAAATCGCTGTCGAAGTAATCCATCGCGCTCCTGCAGAATCGAGCGAGTGCTTGGTCGAGTGAGAAGGTCTCGTCCTCTCCGGGAATGGACCTTGAGAGGGCCCCGCGCATCTCGCCGTACTCCTCCATCGTCGCCGCGGTGGCCTCGATCCCCCGGTCGATGATCGCATCGAGGGCCATCTTGGCCGTGGCCCTTGAAAGGTCCGGAAGGTCGTGCTCCACGACATAGAGCATCGTGTCCCTGAGCAGGTTCTGCTTCTTCACCATGCCAGACAAGCTCGAGCTACGCGCGTGTTCGGCACGTATCGCGCTCCTTAGCATCTCCTGGGCTATCTTCGAGGTCGGGTTGTCGGCCTTGGCCATGAGCGCCTGGTAGAAGACCCTGAGCCTCTCGACCCGGACCTCCTCTGGGACGTTCAGGTCCGCCCCTTTCAGAAAAGCCGACTTGGAGGATTCGTGCGACCATGTCTCGATGATCCTTCCAGCATTCGCCTTGAGCACTTCGATGATCTTCTTATGCTCCAATGACGAGGATGCGGACAGCGTGCGTTCTACCATGGACGGTTGAAATCCTCCAGCTTTGCTTGGGGGGCGGTCAATCCTATGGCGGTTCGAGAATAAATCGCTTTTCCACCGATATCCCGCACTTCCGCAAAACGACGTTATCTCTCGGACGGATATGGTCAGTGCGTGGGGCCTTTCGGTTGTTAGCTCCTATATGCTTATATTACAGCTTTAGAATCCAAGGCGTCGGAGTCATGGTATCGATGCCGTCACAGCACGCAAGTGTGAGAACACTGATTCTGACAGGCAAGCAGGTCAAGAAGTTGCTTGATATGAAGGACGTCCTCGGCGCGGTCGAGAACGCCTTCAAGCACAAGGGGCTTGGAAAGGTCCAGATGCCTTCGAAGGTCTATCTGTTCTACCCGAAATTCGACGGGGACCTGAGGACGATGCCCTCGTATGTCGAGGACATGGACATTTCCGCCGTTAAGATCGTCAACGTGCACCCGCAGAACCAGAAGAACTTCGGGATGAGGACCGTGATGGCGGTGCTGGTGCTAATCAATCCCCACACCGGAGCGCCCCTGGCATTCATGGACGCCACGCACATAACGGACATGAGGACCGGCGGGGCGAGCGCGATCGCCTCGAAGTACCTCGCGAGGAAGGACCCGAAGGTGTTGGGGATCATCGGTGCGGGGAACCAGGCAAGGACCCAGATGCTTGCGCTCATCACTCAGTTCGGGCACTTCGACGAGGTGCGGGTCTTCGACATGTACCCCGAGAAGACCAAGCAGCTCGTGCGGGAGTTCAGGCGGAAGTACAAGGAGCAGGTGGGCAAGTTCAAGGTGGTCCAGTCGGCGAAGGACTGCGTCGTCAACTCGGACATCGTTGTCACGGTTACATCGGCCCGTTCTCCAGTCGTATTGGACGAATGGGTCAAGGACGGAACGCACTTCAACTGCATGGGAGCCGACGCCCCTGGCAAGCAGGAGATGGACCCGAAGATACTGAAGAGGGCGAGGCT
>CALMQK010000384.1 GCA_937872085.1 uncultured euryarchaeote | reverse complement strand
TCTGTATCCTTTTCGCATACGGTTGCATGCGCGTCGGGTACGGGTTCGGGGTCGGGTTCGGAGATGGGTAAGGCATCGAGGGCCTCGGAAGCGAAGTCTTTCTTCAGCGCCGCGCTCGTGATGATGCCCTTCTCATAAGCCAGCGTCAGCGATTCGGGCGAACACGGGATCGGGACCGCGCTATATTCCAGAAGTTCCCACTTCGTATAGACGCGCCGCGGTGATCCATTGGTCTGCTTGGTCGGCGTCTCGAATTCGATGGGGATGAATCCGACACTCCATCCGCGAAGCAGGGGCCCGGTTCCGCCCACGTCCTCGGTATAGGCCCGGTAGACCTGGTCGGCGAATTCGTTATTGGCAAAGGCCGTCTTGGCTATGAGCCCTTTGTCGTCAGCCTTGATCCAGAGGTTCTTCCCGATGATCTGCTCAGGCAAATTATAGGAATGCCCCCAGCACACGATTGGGTTACGTTTGTAGTTATCCAGAAGGACGCCCTCGGGCAAGAGTGATTCCCCGTCCCTATCCGTGTTGACACAGGAGATTCGCGCCACGACCGAACGGGTCTGAGCATCGACTTGGACGGAATCCTTATCAGCGACGAAATACTTGCGGACAAACGGGATCTCGTCCTTCTTGACGTGCAGGCGTGGGGCCGCCTTGGCTGCAACATCGGGGTAAAGCTCAGAGAGCTTATAAGTTTTGGTTTCGGTGTCCATCTATGTAACTCCTTGCGGTTACTCTATATACGCGCTCGCCGAACCACGGCAATTTACATGGCGGGGAGGTGCCATACCGTCGCCATAGTCGTCGTCGAAGAACGTCTCGTCTAAGCCAACGATCACATTGTCCAACTCGGCGCATATATCACAGCAATCGGGCGCGGTAAGCCATTGCTTTTGCTCGACGACCCCACTCTGCTTGTACGCCTCGACCGCCGCCTGGTTCGATGCCCGGCTTGTCTCCGTCCTGGCAATGATCTCGGAGCGATATCGACTCATGTTGTCAAAGGTCTCGCGGATATCATGCATCAGTTCGGGAACAGACTTGCCCTCTGCCATGCCCGTCTCGAGGATTGCCCGTATCTTGTCGGAGCTTACGGCTTCAAGGTTCTTGCTGAACTTGAACGAGTAGTCCTTGAGCCATTCCTGCACCTGTGGGTTCGAGACGTCGAACGCGATATTCAGGTCGAGCTCGTCGAGCTTCTGTTGCCCGAGATCGTCCAGCATCGTGGTAAGCAACTTCCGCGTCTCTTGCGACAGGCGGTTGCGAAAGGGGGTCTGCGGATACAGGATATTATCGGCGAGCCCCTTATGCCCTGCGCTCTTTTTGAGCTTCTTGAGGTTGGCCAGGACGATGGCCATCTCGTCGGCCCAGAGCGCATGGAGCATCAGCTTCCAGCGCCGCTCGTATGGCCCAAGCCGCTTGAACTCGACGTCGAAGTACACGGCATGGGGGATGGCGGCCTTGGCGTCGAGCGTCAGGCGTGCCCGGATCATCGCCTCGGCCTCGTCGGCACATACGGCATGGATAAGCGCATCAGCGACGGTGTCGATGTCGCGGGAGCAGAATTGGCGGTGTGCCGTCATCAAAGCCTCACTAGCATCCCGAGCATGGTCCCAACCGATGCCCCGAGCGCGTAGGATACGAACAATTCAGGACGCCTCGCTTCGACCCCTTTCCATGTAACCAGAAAGGGCACGAGCGTCACAAGGAATGACACAGCCATAGCCAGCGGGATGAGGCCACTTGAGACCGAGCGATACCAGACGACCACGAGGACGTCCGTGACGCACCCGAGCGCGAAGAACCCCGCAAGCCACTTCAGACGGTCGTATAAGTGCGGGGTCATCCGAGCCTCCGTCTTTCATTCCGACCCTCTCTTCTCGTCACGCTTAATCTCTTTGAAGCTCCGAATCTCGAAGCCGTTTTTATACATCCATGTGATAAACACGGAGACCGCCGTGAGCATTGAGCCGTCCCCCCCGTTGAGATACGTCTTGCGGAACAAGGCCGGGAGAAACTTTATGGCCTGCTCGCGGGTCACGTAGCGACTCCCAGCTTTTCCCGTATCCTCTGGACGACCTTCCCGGCGAACTCGTCAACTTGCTCGTCGGGCGTAGTATCACTAGTATCACTAGTAATATCGTCCTCCGGCGGTACGGTCTCGGGTGGCGGCGTGGGTTCCTTGCCCGCCTCGGTTATTGGCGTCATGTTGAACGGTATGAACAGTTCATCGGCTCCATCGATAGGCTCGAGCCCCATGTCGGCCCTGATCTCGTTCCGCGTCTGGATGCCGGCGTTGACGTATCCCGTGCGCTCGGCAAGTTGGCTTACCCTGTCCTCCGGTACGACATCATCGAACGCGCAGAACAGCACCCCGCTGTCGTCGAACATCGGGAGGAGCTTCTCGTTGATCTTCTCCTCGATCTTGCGGAGCCTCGGCTGGATGGCGGCCTTGGCGTGCTGATACTGAGCACCCTCGACGTTGGCTCGGATAGCGTCCTGTGCCCACAAAGCGATCGGTGTCCCGAAGGCGGCGCAAATCTCTTCCCGCGTGATGCGCCTGCCCTCGATGAACGATATCTCCTCGTTCGTCATGCTGTCGCGGACGTACTTCAGACCCGGAGGCAGGATGGCGGTCTCCCCGCCCTTCCCTGCTCCGGCATATCTCTGCTTCCACTCTTCACGGAGGCGATCAACCTCGACGCTGGACACCTCGTTCGTCGATTCCAACACCCCTCCCGTCCGCGCTTTCTTCTCGAACAGCGCCTCTTCATACTCGTACATCTTCGAGTTCGTATAGACGGCATCGCAGATCCCGGCCACAACGCCCATGCCCCGATACTGGCTCGAAGGGTTCGGGAACGAGAACGGGATCATGTCCTCGATGGGGATGTCGAACTTTACCCGCCCGCGCTCGTAGCGATAGCCCTTGATGAAATCCTTGAACGTCGTTCCGGGGATCGGTGCTATATACTGACTCGGGATAGGCCACAGCTCTGTCGGTTCGCCGAGCTTCCCCTTGATGACGTACCAGTACGCCTCGCCCGTGAGGTCTAGGAACAGGATCGTCAGTTCCATGAGGTCCGAGCGGTTCATGAATGGATTGATGTTCTGCATGAGGTCGAGGAACGCATGCTCCGTGACCTCCTCGACGTCGGTCGCTTTGGTGCGCCAGTATGGGGCAAGCCTCGCCTTGGTGCGCCTGTCGAGCGACTCCTTGGCCGTCTTGATCGACCGCCAGGACTTCCCGCCCTCGGGTACGCGGGCATAGAGCTCTAGCGGGACGGCGGCGCAGGACTGGGCATTAAGTGAGGCGCAGATATAGACCCATGACGTGAACTGCTCGACGGCATCGGCCTTGCCCTTGGGCTTGTGGCCCTGCAAGGCACCCTCGCCCCAGTACCGCGAGTCCATCCATGCGGTCGCGTCGCCCACGGGCGCGTTCCCTCCCTTGAGGAGCGCCCGGAGCCGCCC
>CALMQK010000383.1 GCA_937872085.1 uncultured euryarchaeote | reverse complement strand
CGTACTTGTTGCACCCGTTCGGTGCCAAGAACCCTCCAGCGCTCATGAAGGGCTACCTCTACGTGACCGACAACTCAGGAGGACTGACCGGATTCGCTTTCGCGGGTACCGGAGAGCCGTCGAACCTGGTTCTCGCTCCGGCATCAAGCTCAGTCGTCATCGGAGGCAGCAGGACATTCTACGCGTCAGTCCAGGACCAGTACGGCAATCCCCTGTCCAACCAGACGTTCAACTGGTCCGTTGAGAGCGGCTCGGGGACGGTCTTCAAGGTCGGCGACAGGGGGGAACAGGCGATATTCATCGCTGGCTTGATCACGGGGACGTCAACTATCACGATCTCCATCGGGTCCCACAATGCCAGCGCCTCGATCGCGACCCTTCCAGGGAGTCCGCACGATCTCACCGTCACGCCCAATGAGGCCACGGTCGACTTAGGACGGTTCTTGGCCTTCTCGGCGACCGTGCGAGACGTGTTCGGGAACTTGATATCCGATGGCCAGATCAACTGGTCCTCGACGATCGGCGTCATCTGGTCGAACGGGTTCTTCGTCGCTGGTACCATTGCGGGCGCCGGGCTCGTGAGGGCCACCTGTGCGGGCCTGACGACTGAAGTGGCGATCACGGTCCTCCCAGGAGCATTGTTCAACATATCCATCTCGCCATCCGAGCTGCGGCTGGAGCCCCAAACCACCGCGGTGATAACGGCCGCCGGATACGACATTCACGGGAACGAGCTGCCCGAGACGATGTTGTCGTGGACGACCACGGTAGGAAGCTTGCTGCCAACCGGAGTCCAGTCCCAGATGGTGCTTCAGGCTGGGTACTCGGTCGGTACAGGCGTCGTCACCGTGACCAGCGGAGGGATCTACGCCACGGTGGATGTGGTCGTGGTCCCCGGGCCGGTCGCGTCGCTGGTCCTTAGTCCTGCGGTACTGGTGCTGGATACAGGGGCCTTCATGGACCTCGAGGTGCGGGCCTACGATGCCTTCGGCAACTTCGTGCCCGACGCGACCTTCGATTGGTCATCCACGGGAGAGGGCGACTGGTCCCTCTCGCTCACGTCTAATTCGATCGCCTCCTTCTACTCAGGTACCTCGGGCGGCAACGCGGTCATCACGGTGACGCTCGGGAGCAAGGTCGTGACCCTGGTCATCACCGTCAACCCGGAGCCAGTGAAACAGGGGCCCTCAGCGATGACCTACGCCTTCGGGGCGACCACGGCCGTGTTGGCAGGCTTGGTCGGGGTCCTCATGTTGATGCTCTTCAGACGGAGGCCCGGGATGACGGCCCCTTCACCTGAGGCCAAAGACAAATCTCAGGGTCCGGATTCGCCCGAGTAGCCGCTGGGCCGCCTGGGACATCCGCCATCCCCATTCTTTCGAGAAGAAACCTTATGAGCACGGGGAGGATTTCCTGAAGCGGTCACATGTCCGTCACGGTGCTCAGAGTGGTAGCCGTCTTGGCGATCATCTCGGCTCTACTGTCCCTTTCGGTCTCTCCGGCCGCAAACGGGAGGGCCAGCACTTCACTGACGTACTATGAAAGACCTGCCATAAGGATCGTCGGCGACTCCGGGTTCAACGAGACGAACGGCGTCGTCAGCGGCTCGGGTGGTTCGGACGACCCCTACATCATCGAAGGATGGTACATCGGCGGTCCGCTGGTATCGACGGCCATCGCGATCTACGATGCCAACTCTCACTTCTCGATCAGGAACGTCTATCTTCACAACTGTGGCATCGGCGTCGCGCTCCTCAACATCTCTCACGGGGACGTCTATGACTGCTGGATAGCGAACGCGTCGACCGGCGTATCCATCATCGGCTCAGCGAGCTGCGACATCCACGACAACACGATCAGGGACAACTACAACGGGATAATCGTGCGTGAGTCCAACAACATCCGCCTCGCGAGCAATCATTTCCTCGGAAACACGGTGAATATCCAGCGACCCAGTTTTCCCTGGGAGCAGACATGGGTCGGAATGGTGGTTTGCATCGCGATCATGGGACCTCTTCTTCTGATAATCGGGGCTGCGGTGTATATGAGGGTCAGAACGAAGCGAGCCC
>CALMQK010000382.1 GCA_937872085.1 uncultured euryarchaeote | reverse complement strand
AGGGCCAGTGACTTCGACAACTGGAGTGAACTACTCCTATGAATGCGAATACACCGCACACGGGGTCATCTCTGTGGGTGGCTCCAACTATGTACTGGAAGCAACGGCGAGGCTGAACAGCCCAGGTGTGGATCACAAGTACGCTGTCTCGATCGTCACCGGATACGAACTCGTCCAGAATAGGACCCCTGCCGGAGGCGTGGTCATGGGCTACAAGGATGTGACCTATGATTCAAACGTGACTGGCACCGGTTCGGAACTGATCGAGCTCACGTTCGAGAAGTCTAAGGTCCCCATCGCGGGAGCCGCGGTCGAGCTTCCGTCGCAGAATGCCTCGTCCGTCATGAACAGGACGAAGGCCCCGAACCACCTCTTGAGGTACATCGTGCGCACGAACGCGAACATCACCTTCAACGCGACCGGTTCAAGCGACCCCAACGGGAACCCGCTGACCTACATATGGGACTTCAATGACACCACGCCATTGGTCACGACCATGAACAAATCGGTGGTGCACAAGTTCGCTAGCTCCTTCACCATGGCGAAGGTCAATCTGACGGTGAGGGACGTCGCGTGGCTCGAGAACTACACGCTCATAAACGTGACCAGCGACGACAAGGTGCCCACTCCGAGGATATCGGCCAAGGCAGGGAAGGTCGTGGCTGTGGCCAACCAGATCTCGGTGAACCAGAGCCAACTGATAACGTTCAACGCCACGTACTCTTGGGATGACGCAGTGTCGGATGGCGATCACCAGGGCGTGATCGACCGCTTTGACTTCAACTACGGTGAGAAGAACGTCTCTGGATCCGTCTCATGGGCGAACGATGACAAGAACAAGACATACGCCTATCCGAATGCGGGTACCTATGTTGTCGTGCTCAACGTCACGGATGTCGTCGGACACCACAAGAACGTCACGCTGACCGTCCATGTGAACGATACGGTCTCCCCCACGGTCAAGTTCGATTATTGGAACCACACAGGGGGAAAGAACCTTGTGGAGAACAAGACCGTGACCTTCGACGCGAACGCCACCAGGGACAATGTGGACAACTACACCCTCATGGACTACTCGTGGTCGTTCGGGGACAAGACCTGGAGGAACGGGACAGGGCTGTACAACGTCACGCACACCTATGGAAAGATCGGCCCGTTCAGTGTTACGCTGAAGGTCACCGACCTGTCACACAGCAACGCGAGCTCCACGGTGCCGATCAACGTCGTATCGGGACCTAGACCGAACTTGATCATCAGCAAGGTGTCCTTCGACCCGCAGAACTTCACTCAGGGCAAGACCGGCACCATAAGAGTGAACATCACCAACACAGGGAACGCCGTAGCGAACAACGTTGTGGTCCAGTTCTATATCGTCCCGGACAACGGTGGCCCCCTTGTCAAGATTGAGGGGACGGGCCGTCTGCTCAACGGCACGACGGTCGTCACGACCATCCTTGCGGGCGGAAAGGTCCAGTACGAGTTCGAGTACAGCCCGGACGGGACAGGCACGATCACGATGAAGATCAACGTGACGTCCGCGGAACAGCTCACGCCTTACTCGTGGACTGCAAGCGGCACTGGGGCGTTGCATGTGAAGGAAGCACCCTACAAGGCGCTCCTGCTCTGGATCGGCGTCGCAGTTGTCATCGTGGCGATACCTTCGTTGCTCTATGTGAGGAGCCGGTTGATGAAGCGCGAGAAGAAGGGCCCGAGAAGGGAGAGGAAGGAGTCCAAGGAGAAGGAATCCAAGGAAGAGGAAGAGCTATAGTCCCTCCCGAGCATCGCTAAACCCTAGGAAACCTCTTAACTTGCCTTTTCATTCATCCGAGGTGAGAATGACCAACACATGGCGCCTTTTGGACAGCGGGCTAGTGCCCCCGGTGGAATCCGCTGCCCTCGACGAGGCGATCCTGACCGCGCACACATCAGGCTCCGTCCCGAACACCCTTCATTTCTATATCCGATCAGCCCCCACGATATCCGTGGGCTACTTCCAGAAGATCTCCGAGACCGTCGATCTCGAGGAGTGCAGGAAGCGCAACGTGCAGATCATCAGGAGGAAGTCGGGCGGAAGCTCGATATACACTGACCGCGACCAGCTGATATTCGCGCTGGTAGTGCATGAGCGCGAGCTCCCAGACGACAGGACGGACTCGTTCAAGGCGATATGCGAGCCGGTGGCACGCGCCATCTGCTCCTTCGGGGTGGAGGCGAAGTACAGGCCGATGAACGATATCGAGATAGCCGGCAAGAAGCTGTCCGGGAACGCGCAGCTGAGGCGGAAAGGTTCCGTGCTCCAGCACGGGACGGTGATCGTCGCCGCCGACCTGCAGGCGATGGACGCCGTCTTGAGGCTTCCTGGATCCACCCGGGGCGACGTATCGAAGCCTTCGGACAGGGTGACGAGCCTCGCATCGGTTCTCGGGACGAAGCCCGACATGGATGTTCTGAAATCCAAGATCGCGGAGGAGATATCCGCAGGCTTCTCGGCAAAGTTCGCCCCAGGTCCCATGACCAAGCAGGAGCGAGGCATAGTCCACGACCTCATCAAGGAACGCTATTCTCGAGAGGAATGGAACTTCAGGTTCTGACGGTTACATCTCAGACGGTGCCTCGATGCCTAGACAGTATAGTGCGTTCCCGAGCGCCCACTTGCTGGCTTCGACTAGCGCCAGTCTGGCGTCTCTCGCCTTCCCATCCGCCTTGAGGACCGGGACGAACCTGTAGAACTGGTTGAACTGGGTTGCGAGGTCCTGCGCGTATCCCGCCAGGACATGGATCTTCCTGTGCCCCGCGCATTCCTCGATCACGGACGGGAACGCGGCTATCGTCTTCGCCAGCTCCTTCTCGTAGTCGTTCTGGAGCACCTTGGGGTCGAACTCGTGGCTCCATTCACCGGCCTTCGACAGGATGGAGCACGCACGCGCATGCGCGTACTGTACGAACGGCGCGCTCGAGCCTTCGAAGTTCAGCGCGTCCTCCCACTTGAACACGATCTGTTTCTCGGGCTGGATCCTGACCACGTTATACCTCAAGGCACCGATCCCGACGACCCGCGCTATCTCCCTCATGCGCTCCTCGCTCAGGTCGGCCCGGCGCTTCTTGACCTCTTCATATGCCCTGTCCAAGGCCTCGTCGATGAGGTCGTCCAGGTTGACCACTATGCCCTTCCTTGTGGACATCTTGCCTTCTGGCAGGGACACGAACGCATAGTAGATGATCTCGGGCTTCCTCGCGACGCCCATTATCGAGAGCGCTGCCATGAGCTGCTGCATGGCCAGCTTGTGGTCCTCTCCCAGGATGTTGATCGTCACGTCCGATCTCGCGAACTTATCCATATGATACGCGAGGTCCCTGGTGGTGTAAACCGAAGTGCCGTCGGCGCGCGTGAACACCCACTTGGTCTCCCGTCCGGAGATGCCGAAGCTCTCCAGCTCAAGGTAGTATGCCCCATCCGATTCGCGAGTGTGTTCGGATTGCTTGAGCTTCGCGATGATCCTCTCGACGCTCTTGTTCTCGACGAACTTCGATTCGAAGGTGAAATCGTCGATCTTCACGTTGATGGTCTTCAGGGTCTCGACGAGCGCGGAAAGGACCTTGCGACAGGCTTCCCGCACGTCCTTCACGACGAGCGGATCCCCGTGCTCTAGCTTGAGGAGCATCTCGTCGATCAGCTCCTTCACGCTAGGATCCTCCTCCGACCTCTTGTTCGCCTCCTGGTAGTTCAGGACGAACCGGTAGTCGTCCCTTTCCCGCTCCGGCTTCCCCTCTACGCTCAGGTTCTTGACCCCCCAGGCCATCATCACGGCCTGGCGGCCCATGTCGTTCACGTAGAACTCCGTGGTCACGTCGTATCCTGCGAGCCTCAGTATGCGCGCGAGCGTGTCGCCTATCATGGGATTCCTGGCCCGGCCAACATGGATCGGGCCGGTGGGATTGACGCTTGTATGCTCGAGCAGGACCTTTGCTTCCTTCTTCCCGCCGGAGCCGAACTTGTCCTTCTTCTCGAGTGCCTCGTCGATCGCCACTTTCGCGAGGACGTCGAACATGACATGGAAATTGACGTAGCCGCCTGAAGCGGAGACCTTCTCGATCATGCCCTTCGGGACGATCGTTGCCGCGAGGTCCTTCGCTATCGCGTCCGGAGACTTCCTGAGTTTCTTCGCCAGTGGGAAACAGGGAAACGCGATGTCCCCCATGCCCTCAGGGGCCTTGTCAAGGACGATCGGCGTATCCACCTTGAGGCCGTCCAGCGCGTATCTGAGCGCATCCGAGACCTCATCCTTGAACTTCTGGAAAGCATCATTCGTCATCGATCTCAACTCACCCTGAACCTGAGTATGCCGCCGAGCCCGCCGAACCCCTTGAGGAGCAACCCGCCCTCCTCCGAATCGCCGGACACGAATTGGACTTTCGTGTTGTTCGCCGCCGCCATCTTGTGCAGCTCCCCGACGAGGTCGTCGACCTCGTCCACCTTCATGAACGAACTGCACTTGTCGCACTTTATGTCCACGGTCGAGTCCTCCGCCATGACATCTTTCTTCGCGCCGCAGGTCGGGCATGTCAGCTTCAGCCGGACCCTCCTCAGGTCCTCGGACACTATGAGCGTGTCCACCGCCCCGATCAACAGCGCGTTCTTGATATGCTCCTCGCCGTAGATAGCGAGTCCTCCGTCAGTCTTGCGGATCTCCTCGAAGAACCTCCCCATCAGGTTCTTCTCACGCACGAGATCGAGGTCCTTCAGTTCCTCCCGGGCCTTCTCGACCAGCTCCTTGAGCCCGTACTCGTCAGTGTAACCGACGTCGAAAGTGTCCACGATCTTCTTCTGGAGCTCGTAGTGCAGGTACTCGCTCTTGGCGAAGAAGTCCTTCGTCGGTCCCGGACCTCCGATGAGCACGCCCTTGAGATTCTTCTGGCTCAGGAAAGCCTCGTTCGCGATGCCGGCCACCTTCTTGTAGTATTCGTGGGCGGCTATCTCTATGGACCGTTCGAACCTTCGCGCGGATTGGCCTCCCCTGCCGTGCTTGCTGGGAACCAGGGATTGGATGTTCTTGACCGAGACTATGCGCTTCCCGTGCAGGAAGCCGATCGTCGCCTCGCCCCTGTCGATGACTATGAGCCCGTAGGACTCCTTCGTCGTGAGCATGGCCTCGATGGGTTCCGTGAAGAACGCCGAATCGCACCTGTAGATGAAAGTGGGCACGGGGTCAGGTGGCTCGAGACAGAACTGGATCATGTTGGTCTGGTCGGCGCCTATGGCCCTGTGCCCGACGAAGAAGACGAGCCCGTTCTCCGGGGGCTGCTTGAAGTTCTTCAACCTCGAAAGGATGGAGGAGATCGCCCCCTGCACGTTCTTCCGCGTGCTGGCCGATTTGATGTTGGAGGATTGAGAGTACTCTCCCTTCAGGTAGTTCGCGACATCGGATATCTGTCGCGTCGGGGGTATGTAGAGTGAGATGAGCTCCGTCCCCCGCCCCTGTAGCTTCTTGACTTCCTCGAGGCTTCTTCGGAACTCATACTTCTGGAGTTCGGTCAGCTCGGCCATCTAGAACATTCCCAAGCCTTTTGTACGGGTTAGAGCGTTCACCGTTATAATAGTTGAGCGCAATGGAACCTGTAGTTCTTTCTCTCGGTGGCTCGGTCCTGGTCAAGGACAAGCTCGACGCCTACTATCTCCGGAAGCTCGCGAAAATTCTCATCCGCCTCTCTGCAACTCAGAAGCTGTATGTCGTCGTCGGCGGGGGCAAGATCGCCCGATACTACATCAACGAAGGAAGGGAGCTCGGGGCCGATGAGAGCTTCCTTGA
>CALMQK010000381.1 GCA_937872085.1 uncultured euryarchaeote | reverse complement strand
GTTGCCACATGGCCATGATATCCTCATGCGTGGCTGGTTCCATTGGCGTTTCCCCCATGTAGGCCAACCCCGCCTCCGACGCCCGGAGGTTGTGGTTCCGGTCCTCGGTAATGAACCCCCCACGGCGCAGGTTCGATAGGTACGCAGAGTAAGCCCCGCCCTTCATCGAAAACCCCGTATAAGCGGCTAGCTGGCCTTTCGTGAGCGACAACGGATGGCGGGCGGCTAGTTCCTTGAGCATCCGCACCGCCCCCGATTTCAGGTGAACGGCGCCCTCTGGGGCTAGGACTTGGTACTGCACGCGCTCCCCGTTGATCTTGGCCGTTCCATGGACCACCCTGGGCGCATTCTTAGGGGCTACTTGCTTAGCAGCTGGCTCTAATTGCTTTAGGGGATACAATCGAGTCACAATAGTTGCGTCCCCTGGCGGGGCGGGACTTGTGTGAATGAACTTGTTGAGGGTGTTAGCGATCCTATTCAGAAAGTCCTCATATGACTTCCTGACAACACGCTCATTTCTCAGCTGATCATGAAGCTGCCTGATCGTGGCCTCAAGGGGAGCTTGGGCATCCTTCATCTTTTTCGCTATCAGCTGCCTGATATTGACCGCTGGCTCTTGACGGAACTGCGATGGCATCTGGGCCTTCATCAGCTGATTGTCTTTTTCGAGTTGACGGATCCGTAGCTGGAGCTTTGGAATGTCCTTAAGTTCCACCTTCTCCTTGGCCATGCGCGCCAGCTGCCCACTGAGCTTCTCGACAATCTTGGGCACATCGGTCATGACTGGCTTCTGGGCCATCAGGCCGCGGCGTCGCAGGTGAGTCTTGTCTGGATGAAATGTCGTGAAGTCCCTGATTCGCACCTTCTGGAAGATCCCGTTCTCGCTGAATGCCGAAGGTGCCCATGCCCATGCTTCCTGCTTGTGAAGGCCAGCGATTCCGGCCTCGAACTCCTTCAGAAGCGCGGGATCAGCCTTGGCTTCAACCCATTCTCGGAGAGCCTTCCGATCTTGGGGGCTGGTGACCCCAAACACGAAAAGGGCATCGATCTGAGTGAGCACATCCTTGTTGATCGTAGCCGCACGCTGGCTGATCAGTGTTACCCCGATCCCGCGATTGCGTCCCCTGGACACAAGCCGTTCCACAGCTTCGAACACCCCCGTCATATCTGGGCGCAAGCGCTGTGGCACCAGCTCGGGTGCCTCCTCGATCAGCACCATGCGCGATGTATCGTTGATCGCGTACAGCTTGTGAGCGAAGGCTTCCACGAACTCGCGGTACACGGCCTTCGGTTGATCGGAAAAGTCTATCACCGCTGACACATTCGCCTGAACGATGGCACTGGCCACTTCGGCCCCTGCGTGTCGATCAAGAGGGATATCGCCGTGGGATCCACCCACAATGAGTACCTGGCGCCCCGAAGGGCCGGTCCCGTCGAAGGATGACCTGATCCCCCAATGCAGACCGATTGGATCTAGCATGATGAACGGCAGCCCGTTGTCATACAACTCCTCCATTTCGACCTTGCCCATTCCGGACTTGCCACTACCACGTTTACCTATTGCACCGATGGCGGATTCAAGAAAGTCCTCGGCTGGAAGCGCGAGATCCTTCGAAAGCCTGATCATCTTCGTTGTCAAAGGATATCCTCCGCTTTCGCCCCGCCCAGCTCGGTTCGCACCTGCATGAGAATGCTTCCCAAGTGGTTGTGTCCATGATAGATATCCCCGATGTATGGACCGGATCCCCAGTAATTGTCGTTGGACTCTTCGATCAATTCAGCCGATCCAGTGGCAACGAGCAACTCACCAAGATGCTTGTTCTGGGTGAACTTGGCGCGCACAACGCGCGTCATGCGGTCCAGCTTGATATCCTTCCAGTTCGGCACGACGTCATATGGAAGGAGATTGTGGGCTGCCAACGCGCATAGGCGGGCTGCTGGGGCGACCGCAAGCCACTCGGCGATCCATGGCTTATTGGGCTTGGCGAACTGGTAGGCGTGCT
>CALMQK010000380.1 GCA_937872085.1 uncultured euryarchaeote | reverse complement strand
CGGTCGTCAAGAAGGCCGACAAAGAGCTGAAGGGGTCGTTGAGAGTCTCCCCCCCCTTCCATATTGGTCTCCAGCCAGGACTGCCCAGGAAATGCCATCGGACTATGAGAAGAGAAAAGGGAGACTGAAGAAGGACAGGGACCGGTCAGTTGGGGGGGGAGGAGTATCGCTGACTTTGGCCCAGAAGGAAAATCTTGATTCCTTCTTCAATCTTCCGAATCGTAATGCCCTTTTACAGTTCATATACGTGTTGACCTTGAAATCACCGGTGATAACAATCCTCCACGTCAGTGTTTAATTCCCAGCAGTGAATACTGGACAAGGTCGGAGTGCGCAGATGGAATGCATGTTGCACGGGCTGCCCAAGGACGTCAGAGCCGTCATATTTGATCTAGATGACACCCTCGTCCTGTCCACCGTCGACTATGGCAAGTTCAAGAGGTTCGTGATAGACAGGATTGTCTCTCACGGCGAACCGAGGACGATGTACGACCCCAAGGAGACCGTGGTCAGCATAGTATCGCGATATGAGAAAAGGATGCATGAAGCCGGGCTCCCCGATGAGGAACGAAGGCGGAGGCTGGCCGAGCTCGACCGGATCATGGACGAGGTGGAGCTGGAACGGGTGTCGGAGACCAAGGCTATCTGTGGGGCGAGCGAGCTTCTGGAACTGCTGCGGAACCAAGGGATCAAGATCGGGATCCTCACGAGGGGATGCCAGGACTACGCAACCGCTGCGCTCTCCGAAGCTGGCCTCATGCAACTCGTCGATGCCATCGAGTGCAGAAACTCCGAAACGAAGGCGAAGCCGAGCCCTGAATCCTATCTCAGGCTGATCGAGCAGCTTCGAGTTAGGAAGGAGGAGACATTCTTCGTGGGCGACCATCCGATCGATGCGAAATGCGCTGCGAACGCAGGTGTCCCCTTCGTCGCCGTGGAGACGGGAGACGTCTCGTCCGACGACCTGAGGGCGGCCGGGTGCGTGGCCATCTTTCCAGATGTAGGAAGAATGGTAGAATGGTTCAAGACAATATTGCCTATTGAATCAAAAAAATGTGCTAGCAATCTCGGTGATCCTCACTAGGAACGCCTATCTCGGGCCCACGTCGAGCAGCCGGAGGATACCTTCCTCGCCGTGGTGCACCATCGTCTCTTCGGACGCCTCGTTCTCGCCTCTCGGGAATATCGGTTCCATGCTCCTCTCGAGCAGGGCCACCTCCCTTTGTGTGAGTGTCCGAGGATCGAGCGGCACGAGCAGGATGCTCTCGTGCGTGACCACGACATCCCTGAGCTGGTGCATGAACTGGAGCATTCGATCATAGGTGTTGAGCGAGATGAGGTACTCGATGCCGTCGATGACGGCGACGCTCTTGGGATTGGCCTCGATGAAGTTCCTGATCTGCCCCATCAAGATGCCTATGGCGGTCGGGTTTATTCGTCCCTCGCCGACCATATTGGTCAGCCAGACGACCTTGCAGTTCCCGAGCTCTTGGTCTTCAAGTAGCTTCTTCGGAAAGTCCCTGGTCACCACCATGCCAGCGTATCCGGAGGAAACCGCTTGGTCGAAAAGCAAATAGGTGTTGATGGGGCGCCTCTCCTCGACCAGGTACACGTTCCCTGGACGTGGTTCGACTCCTAAGGTAATGCCTGAGCTAGGTATGTGCGGCACTGCTGCATCCCATCCGCTGAAACCTATACATTCGTGTATTTATATAATACTGTTGTCGCCATTCGC
>CALMQK010000379.1 GCA_937872085.1 uncultured euryarchaeote | reverse complement strand
GCGCCGCAGCCTGGGCATGATTTCGCATCCATGCTCACGAGCGTGTTGCAGGCAGGGCATTGGAACATCTCCGCGCCCTCCTCGGCGAACATGACGCCGCACTTCGGGCAGACCGTGGCGCTGAGGGGGATCTGCTCCTTGCATGAGGGACACTCGAACAGCTCCTCTGGCTCTGGCTGAGCCGGTTTCTGGGGCTCCGGCACCTTCGGCGGTTCAGGAGCCTTCTTCGGCTCGGGCTGAGTGAAAGGGGCTATGACGGGTGGACGGACCGGCTCGATTCTTAGCTGCTCCCTGACTGGAGGAGGCGATGGTCTGACGGCAGCAGGCTCAGGAGCTGCGGCCGGCCTCGAGAATATCTCGTTGACCCTCGAATCCACGGAGATTCTTGGGGCGGGAGTGGGTGGTTCCGGGGTCTTCCTCGAGGAATCGATGTCTATGTCGAATATCGAAAGGTCAGTGCCGCAGAAGCTGCACTTCTTGGAACCGGGTTGGAGCGGAGAGTCGCAGATCGGACAGAGTTTATCCCCGCTGGGAGTTGGCAATTAGAAACACCACCTGAGATAGATTCGACTGCTTTACGATATCTCTGGATAAATAGTTAATCGTTTTGATTTTCGCAGATGATAATGAGGTTTGAACGGGACGGCCAGTGCACATCGTGGAAACCTTTTTCCACGGCCGGGTAGTTGTCGCGACTGGGGAAAGCCATGGAACTCATGAAAGTGAAGATGGAGCTGCCAGAGGATTCCAACATCATCATAGGCCAGACGCATTTCATCAAGTCCACCGAGGACCTCTACGAGGCGATCATAGGCACCGTCCCCCAAGCGAAGTTCGGGCTGGCCTTCTGCGAAGCCTCGGGCCCATGCCTGATAAGGGTTGACGGGAACGATGACGATCTCAAGAAAGCAGCCGTCGACAACGCGAAGAGGATCGGGGCCGGCCATGTTTTCGTCGTGCTCCTGCGGAACGCGTATCCCATAAACGTACTCAACAGAATCAAGGATGTCCAGGAAGTCTGCACCATATTCTGCGCGACCGCGAACCCGGTCGAGGTCATCGTGGTCGAGAACGAGATCGGAAGAGGCGTCATGGGAGTCATCGACGGGGAGAGACCGAAAGGCATCGAGACCCCGAAGGACGAGGAGGACCGGAAGGCGTTCCTGAGGAAGATCGGGTACAAGCGCTAGTTCTGCAGGATGGTAGAGCACCAAGATGAGACTTGAACTCGATATCGAGCCGCTGGACCTCGCTCAGACGCTCGGCTGTGGGCAGACATTCAGATGGAAGCCCAGGGAGGACGGCTCCTGGGTGGGGCCACTGGACGGTCAGCTGGTCACCCTGAGGCAGAGCGGCCCGAGACTGCTCGTGGAGGCGGTTCCCGGCGGACGAGGAGTCGGGGAACTCGTGGAGACGCACCTCCGGAAGAGGGACGATGTCGAGAAGGTCCGGAAAGCGCTGAGCAAGGACCCCGTCCTGGCGCCTGGGCTGGGCAGGTTCTCCGGCCTTCGGATAGTGAAGCTGGAGGAATGGGAGTGCCTATGCAGCTTCGCCCTCGCCACCTATGCGAACATACCCAGGATAAGCAAAATGATAGAAACCTTGGCCGGCAGGTTCGGCAAGAAGATAACTGGGAACGTCCACGCGTTCCCGACGATCGAGCGGATGAAGAGCGTCTCGAGCGTTGAATTGTCGGAGTGCGGCCTGGGCTATCGCGCTCAGTACATCCATGACATGAGCCAGATGCTGGACCGCGACCGCATCGATAGGTTCAAACGGCTCGGATACGAGGAGCTGAGGAGCGAGCTGATGGAGCTGCCGGGGGTGGGAGACAAGGTCGCGGACTGCGTCGCGCTCTTCGGGTTCGGCCAGCTGGAAGCATTCCCTATCGATGTCTGGATGAAGAGGGCCTTGGAAAGACTCTACGGGAAGACCGGCAGCTATGGAAAGCTCAGGGCCTTCGCCCAGGCGAGGTTCGGTCCTTGTGCTGGGTACGCGCAGGAGTACCTGTACTACAACGAGCGCGCGCACGCCTCGAAAGGGGCTTGCGCCTTCTCATAATGATGGATTCACTTCTCGTTGACTCCGGGATGCGTACGCTGATAGAAGTCCATGATCTCCCAGTCGGGGATCCTCCCCTCTTCTCTCTCCATGAGGGCGAGGCCGAGTATCCTGGCATAGTCCTCGATGATCTCCCCGCACTCGGGCTCCCCGATGAGGTCGCGGACCTCGAGCTTCCCTCCCTTTACCCTGCCCAGGAAGGAGCCCGCAAGCGCCGGCCCGCGGAACACCATGTGCCTGCCGGTCTCCGGCAGGATCCCGCGGAAGCCTGCACGCAGATACTGGGTCAGGTTGTCTTCGGGAGATAGGATGACATTGGCACCGTACTGGATCTTACCAAGGTTCGCGTAGGCCTCGTTCGTGGCCCAGTACAGCTGTCCGGAGCCACGCAGCAGGTACCCCTTCACCAGGAAGCCTTCGTCCTCGAGCCTTCTAAGGGTCCGCCTGATCTGTCGCATCGGTATCTCGTGGCCCAGCAAGGTGCTCAGCGATTCGGCGGCGATCACGCCATAGTCCTCGAACAAGCGCTTGATCACCGCTTGCCAGGCAGCTTCCACCTTCACTTTCCTCCGTTTGACACTGACATAGGAGAGCCCGACATCCAGATAGAGCCGGGAGGACGAGTACAGCGACTTGACCGCGTCGATAGTGTCCTGCCGCCCCAACGGCGAGAGGTCGAGCAACCGGTCGCGCTTCACAGGCTGTTGGTCCTTGACGATCCTCATGATGAGCTTCTCGTCGGCGCTGAGATCCGTCTGCCGGGCGGCCTGGTAGAGGCTCGCATCCTCCGGCCTGCAGTACCCGACCCTATCGGGTATGAGATGACCCCTGACGACCGCCCCGCGCTTGTGCATCTTCTGGATCTTCTCGAACCTGATGACCCTCAGGAGCGCCTCGGCATTGGAGTGAAGCCCGCCGAACCTCGACAGCGCCTCGTTCATGTCCGGCAGCTTGGACGACTCCTCCAGGTCCTGCAAGCTGAAGACCATGCGGAGCAAATCGGAGAGCTCGAAGCTCTCCGTCACAATCCTTCCCTTCACGAGGAAACCGTTGGACTCCGCATAGCCCCGGGAGAGGAACTCCTTCTTGACCCCATCATCGAGTTGGCCGGCATCAATCCCGAATGCACTCCTGACCCTGAGGATCTCGATCCCCATCGAGCCATAGAAGGGCATCATCCTGTCGGCGGACTCGATCAGGGCCCCGAGCAGCTGGGGGTCGTCGAGTTGCACATCACGGATCTCGACGGAGCCAGCGAGTTGCCACAACTCTATCATCCCGACTATCCTGCCGGCCCTGACCAGCGGGAAGAACCAACCCTCACCGTACCGGGAGGTGATCTCTGTCCACTTGTCGCCCAAGTATGGGTCGTACAGCGAGAGGATCCGCAACGTGTCCTCGGGTGCCGGGACGGACTCGAGCCCTGCCACCTCATCCGGGAGCAGGAACATCTCAGTCCTCTCGAGGCCGACGGTGATGCTCTTCGCTCCGACCTTCCGCAGCAGCGAGAGCGTGGAATCGTAGTCCGTATCGAGGTATGCGCCCACCTGCATGGCGGTGGCAGGACCGAAGCCTCGCAGGTAACGCTTGACCACGCGCTCGTGCGGGTTGTCGAGCACCGGTTCGATTTCGCATGCGACATACACATTGCGCGAGGTCCACGATTCCGCTTCGTTCCAGAGTCGCAGGAGGAAGCCTTTCCTATCGAGCGAATCGAAGTACTCCCTCATGATGTCGGGCGGAAACCCGGCAGCGCTTGCGATGTCCTGATAGGTTCCCTTGCCGATCTTCCGGAGCGCCTCGAGTATGGCGTCCTCGTACTTCGTGAGCCGCTCGTGGCGATACACTCCCAGATAGTACGGGGCATCCTCTGCGAGCACGTACCTCAGCCTACCGCGCACGAACCTGCCCAGGAGTATCTCGCCTTTCTGGCGGAGCTCTCCGAAATCCTGCATGTTGAAGCCTTCGACCCGTTGGGAGATGTCGTATATCATGCCCGCCTCGCCGAACTTGTCGAAGAGCTTGCGGATGTCGGAGACCTTCGAGAACTGCTTGAATTCGGTGTACGCCCGGATCGTCTCCCTGTCGAACACCGGTCCACCGTCCTTGGACTTCAGCTGGAGGTAGTCCTTCGCCAGCATGTACTGCTGCTGCTCCCCGACAACGAACCTGCCAGCTATCACGGCCTCCTCCGAGATGAGCCCCCTTAGGACCTCGTCGGCCTCTGGTTCCGATATTCCGACCTCATACGCGGTGTCCTCGAGGGTCGCTGGAGCGTGGTACGAGAGGTACCGTGCGACCGCTTCCTTTGCCAAATCCATGCGAGGCCTGCATTCGACGGCCGCGCGGGAATAGAAGAAAGCCTCGCCCCGGATGTCCGACCTGTATATCTCGTTGGCCGTCTCGAGATGCCTGACCATGTCCCTCATCCCCTCCCTGGGCACGCGCAGGGCGGCGGCTAGCTCGGATTGCGTCTTCGGAGCGCTCGCGATCGAGTCGAGGACAGCTTTCTCGCCGGGATTGTGCTTCACCTGCCTCCTGTGGAGGCAGTTGTAGAGTGGGTAGTCCTCGGTCGTCACATACATGTCTTCAGATATCCAGACAGAACGGACCTTCCCCTCCTTCAGAAGCTCGCCTGACCAAGAGCGCAGCCCCTCGAACGGGACCGACGAATGAGAGAAGATGTTCTCTCCCTTCTCCCGGAAGAGATTCATTGGACCGACCCTCCTCAGAGTCGTGAGTATGTCGTCCTTGGACGAGATCAGCGGGAACTTCGCCGCGTAGTAGTCCTCCACCTCCTTCGTTTCGAACTGGTACTCCGAGATGGCCTCATCGCCCATGACCCTCGCGAGTACCTTCCGGTGAAGCTCGCGCAGAAGCATGCTCCTGTCCTCCATGAGCACGATGTCCGATACGCCGACCAGTATCACGTTGTGCGCGAACGGCGAAGGGACGTTCGTGAATGCGAGATAGCTCACTTCCCTGTCCCCTCGTTCGAAGCTCCGGAGCACCTCGGTCGCGTTCTCCAGGTCCATCACGTCGGTGAGTATCTCCTCGTAAGTCTCGAGCATGACCGGGAATCCTTCGATCCCGTGGAGTGCATCCAATAGTCTTGTCGAACGAAGTTGCTGGCGGGCGACTGAGAGCTCCCTGCCCTTGTAGTTCCTGAGTATCATGAACGCGCGAGTGGCGGTGTGCCTGAACCTCTGATTGAACAGCTCCGAATCCTTCACCGCGTTCCTGAGCACCCGCTCGAGCGCTTCCGACCTGAGCATCCCCCGAAGGTCGTCGAGTTGGAAATTCTTTGATGTGGTGAGCATGAAGCTGTCATCTGTGACCGAGATCGTGACATTCGTCTTGAGCTTTTCAGAGAGTACGGACGCATAGGCCCTGCTGAGAGCATCGTTGACCCTTCTTCCGAAGGGCCAGTGGAATATCGCGCTCTTGTTGCCCGACTGGTCGACATAGCCCTCGACTATCGGGTTCTCGTTGGTGGGGATGGCCGCCACCGCGCTCTGCTCCCTGAAGTAGTTTATGATCGTGACGGCAGAGCCCTCGTCCACGTCGAACTCCTTCATCAGCCATCTCTGGATCTCCTTGTCGGGCATCTCACCCATGCGCTGCTTCATCTCCGCCCTGAACTCGGCGATCAGGAGGGAGAGGTCGAAGCTCCGGGGCAGCATCTCCCCGGTCCAGGAAGGGACCGTGGGCTTCCTGCCGCTCGCGCTCTTCACGAAGACCTTCGTGCCCTTGGACTTGATGAACTCGTAGCTCCTGCCGCCCAAGACGAATATGTCCCCCGATGAGAGCCGCTCGACGAACTTCTCGGACAGTGAGCCGATGTGTGCTCCTCGCTCTGAGAACACCGTATAATCGGCCTCCTCTGGTATCGTCCCCTGATTGAGATAGAATATCATCCTCGAGCCACGCTTCTTCCCGAAGGACTGCTCCGTCTCGTCGTACCAGATCTTCGAGTAGATGCCCTCGAACTCATCCTTCCCACCGAGATACCTGAGGACGTTGTCGAACTGCGCGAACGTGAGGTTCCTGTAGCACCACGAGCGTCTGATCAACTTGAACGCATCCTGGACGTTCCACTTGCGCTCGACAGACATCCCGACGAGCGTCTGCGCGAGGACATCGAGACTGTTGTTTGGGATGGTCACGCGGTCGATCATCTTCCGATGAGCAGCTCTGCACAGGACGGCGCACTCGACGAGGTCGTCCAACTCGAACACCACGATCCTTCCCTTCGAGGTGCCGCCATACCTGTGGCCCGCCCTGCCGATCCTCTGCAGGCCCTTGGCGACGGACTTCGGCGACCCTATCTGGACAACGAGATCGATGTAACCGATGTCGATCCCAAGCTCGAGCGAGGTCGATGAGACGACCACCTGGAGCTGGCCGCTTCTCAGCGAATCCTCCACCTCGAGCCGGGTCTCCCTGCTGAGGCTCCCGTGATGGGTCCCGATGTTCTCGATGCCACGCTCCTTCAGCTTGTAGACGACGCTCTCGGCGCCGCTCCTGGTGTTGGTGAAGATGAGCGTGGTCTTGTGCTGGAGTATCATCTCCTTGAGCATGTCGTACATCTTCGAGTTCACGACCTCGAAGGAGAGGGAGGTCATGTCCTTCGTGGGACAGAGCACCTTCAGGTCCAGATCGCGCTGCCGGAACACCTCCACTATGTTCACGGCCCTGTGCTCGCCGTCCTTGAGTCCGACGAGGTACTCGGCCACCTGGTCCAGCGGTGCGACGGTGGCTGAGAGGCCGATGCGCGTGAGCTCTCCCTTGACGCACGCCTGCAGTCTCTCAAGGGAGACCGACAGGGCGACCCCTCTCTTCGAATCGCAGATCTCGTGGACCTCGTCGACGATCACATAGTCGACGCCCTCGAACTTCTTGCTGAAGACGGGCGTCGTGAGGATCAAAGACAGCGACTCTGGAGTGGTGATGAAGATGTGTGGAGGGGACCTGGCCTGCTTCTGTCTCTCGCTCTGGAGGGTATCTCCGGTCCTGACCGCGACCTTGATCTCAGGCGGTTCCAGGCCCTTCGCCCTGAACAGCTCGTCTATCTCGGCCAGGGGTTTGAGCAGATTCTCGTTTATGTCGTTCGCTAGAGCCTTCAAGGGAGAAACATAGACCGCATAGATGCGGTCTTCGAGCTCGCCTTTGCCGGCCTTAAGGATCAGCTCGTTCAGGATCGAGAGGAATGCAGTGAGGGTCTTGCCAGAGCCAGTCGGGGACGAAACGAGGACGTTCTCCCGTGCATGGATGAGCGGCACCGCCATGGCCTGAGCTTCGGTCACTTTCCCAAACTTCTTCGTGAACCATTCGGAGACGATGGGGTGCATTAAGGAAAGCACCTTCTCAGTGCTGTGGCTCTCAGTAACCTTCTTGACCATGTGGAACGCCCGTGAATCCCGCTTACTTAACCAGCGTGCCTATTAATACGTTCTCAGGGTAGCGTGAAAAGTACGCCGGAAACGGCAAACGTATTTATGGGCTCTAGTGGATGAGCAAGAAAAGTGGATGAAGGATGCCCAGGAACATGATATTCGGCCCCAAACTATTGGCATTCGCGATCGTCCTTCTGACATTGATGACAGCCGCGGCGACCGTGATGCTCATCAACGATAGCATCACGCTTCCCAACGATGGAGAAGCAGTGCTCAAGGCTCGCACCCTCAGCGCCTCGTACAATTCAACGCTCAACGTGACCGTCACCGATGAGGACGGCAGGCCCATTGGTCCGCATCTGGTCGGGCCAGCTACCGTGAAGATCGTTGGCAACACCACTGCGCCCGCCGGGTGGCAGACTGATAGCAACGGTTCGGCGGTGATCACAGGGGTCTTCGGGAATTCCACAGGGACCCTGTACTACCTCTCAGTCGAGGCCATGGGATTCCAAACAGCGCTCGAACAGGTGGTTGCAATCGAGAACAGGACGACCAACGTCACCATCATCCTGGTCGGAGGGGTCATCTTGGGCAAGGTGTCGACAGCGGCGATGCCACCTGTCGGCATAAGAAACGCCACCGTGTACATACCATCTCTCGGACCTAGGTACTCCAACAAGACGAACTCGCTGGGCCAGTACATCATGAGAGGAATACCCGAGGGCCAGACCTACACTGTCTTTGCGAATGCTTCGGGATACGTCGGAGCGCTTAGCAACGTCTACGTGCCGATCGCAGGGTCGGTCGACTTCGTGCTCACGTCTCAGACCGGGTCAATTTCCGGCTTCGTATACAATTCCGCAACTCATATAGGCCTGAACGGGACGAACATCTCAGTCAGGATCGGAAACTCCGTCATCCTCGTCTCAAGCTCTACGAACGGCAGCTACCAGTTCGACAATGTCCCGCCTGGAACCTATGCCGTCACCGCCACGAAGATCGGGTTCTATTCCAACACGACCACGGGTGTAAAGGTCACCCGGGAGAACCAGACAGCCCTCTACTTCAACCTCACCGAGAAACCCACGCTCCTCCGTGGAGCCGTCCGCTCCGGGACACTGCTCCTGGTCAGGGCGAACATATCCGTCGTTGGCACGATGTTCTACAACCTCTCTGGTCCGGATGGAACCTATAGAATCACGAACCTCACGGCTGGCACATATACAGTCCAGGCGTCCAGGCCAGGGTATGTGACCGCTCTGTTCGTGGAGGTCATCGGACCCGGGGAGGAGAAGGAACTCAATGTCAACCTCGCGGCCATACCGGGTGCAATACTTCGAGGAGTCGTTAGCACCATCGTTGGCGACGTCAAGGTACCTCTGGTCGATGTGAAAGTGACCTTGGTCACGACGAACATCACGCAGAACTCGACATCGACGAACATCCTTGGGGAATTCGCGTTCACGGGACTGCTGCCTGGGAACTACACGGTCTTGTTCGAACGAGCGGACTACAGGCCAATGCAGGTGAGCGACATCGCCGTCACGAATGACACCACGTCTTCGCGGCAGTTCTTGATGACTCCTCTCCGGCACGGCTTCTCGGGATTCATCTTCGGCTTCGACATGCCCCACTCGATGATGATCCTCGGACTCTTCCTGACGATCGCGATCCTTGCGGTAGCAGTCTACCTGAGGATAAGGACCTTCCAGGCACCTGGAAGTGCCCCCGCGGTCTATGACGAAGTCGACGACGAGACGGCCGACGGCGGGTCTGCAGATGGGCAGGATGACCTCGAGGACCAGCTGTCAGAGTCGAAAGGCAACGGGAAGGACTCCGCTTAGACCGAGTCCGGCTCAGGCCAGCCCGAGCCTCTGACGGGCCTTCTTCTCGTTCTCCTTGACCTTTGCATTCACTTCGGCGTACAAGCTGTTGCCGTGGGCATCCATGGCCACGGTCAGAGGACCGAAGTTCCCCGTGTTCAATATCCAGATGGCCTCCGGCATGCCGAGCTCGAACCACTCGACCCCGGAGACGCTCTTGATGCCTTGAGCGGCAAGGACGGCTGCTCCGCCAGTGATGGCCAGATAGACGCATCCATAGGTCTTCATGGCGTCGACAGTCGGCTGGGACATCCCGCCCTTACCGATTATCGCACCCGGCCTGAACTTCTCGATGAACAGAGGCTCCAATGAGTTCATCCTCGAAGATGTCGTCGGCCCGGCAGCTACGGCCTGCCACTTGTCCCCTGTCTTCCTCATTATCGGCCCGCAGTGGAACAGCGCGCAACCCTTGAATTCGACGGGGAGCTTCTTGCCCTTCTCGAGGTACTCGAGGGCGTGCAGGTGGACCTCGTCCCTGCCTGTGTAGACCACGCCTTCCATGTATACCGTCTCGCCGAGCTTCAATCCCCTCACAACTTCCTCGGATAGCGGCGTCTTCAAAACCTTCGGCATCTTGTTCACCTCTCGTGGGTCGGATATGCGGTCCTTCCGTCCGGATATATCCTGACCGTCCCGCGCCTTCCGGCCCAGCACTGCACGTTGAGACCGACCGGCAAGCTGGCCGTATGGCAGTAAGCGTACTCGATGTTCAGTCCGAGGCATGTCGTCTTCCCTCCAAGACCCATAGGACCTATCCCAAGCATGTTGATGGCCTCCAGGAGATCGGTCTCGAGCTTCGCGATCTCCGGGTCCTTGTGCCTCTGGTTGATAGGTCGCAGCAGCGCCTCCTTCGCGAGCTTCATCGCGATATCGGATGAACCGCCGAGCCCGATCCCAAGGATCGTAGGTGGGCACGGGTTGCTCCCCGCCTTGAGGACGGCGCCGAGGATGAACTCCTTGATGCCCTTCAGGCCCTGGGTCGGCGTGAGCATCGCGAGCTGGCTCATGTTCTCGGAGCCGGCCCCCTTGGTCATCACGGTGATCTCGATGTAGTCCTTGCCATGGACCTTCCAATTGATGAACGGCATCCTCTCACCGACATTGTCTCCGGGGTTCTTCCTGGTCAGTGGGTGGACGGCGTTCGGCCGGAGGGGGACCTCCTTCGTGGCCTTCCTGACCCCTTCGACGATCCCCTTCTCCACATCGACCTTGCAGTCCTTCGGCAAGGCGGCGTAGAAGATCGTCACGCCGGTATCCTGGCACATGGGGGTGTTGCCCTTGAGCGCCATGTCTATGTTGTCAACTATCGTCTTCATCTGCATCCTCGGGACCTCGTCGGTCTCGGATGCGTATGCCTTTCTCAGGGCTTCCTCGACATCGGCTGGCAGCTTCACGACCGTCTTCCGGAGCAGCTCGACCGTGGCGTTCTGGATGTCCTCCTCAGTGACCATGTTGAATCACACCTTGAGCAAGGGAAAGCGACCTTAGAATTAATTCCTTTTGGAGGAACAAGACCTGATCGGCTCGATTACCAACCATCGCTGATGACGAACGTGCCGAGCTTCGTCTTGGCGAGCCTTATCTGGTCCTCCCTCCGTTCGAACCCGGGAGGAGTCTTCACGTCCAGGACGGCCATCGTGTCCGGGTCCAGCACCTGGAGCTCGCCTGCCTTCTCAGTGAGGACCACGGCACGCATGATCTTTTCCTTCGACTGTTCGAGCGTGCACTCCCCGGCGGTCTTCGGCTTGATCGGGCGCTCCTCGCCGGTGATCAGGTCGATCCCGTGCACTACCCCTCTCGACATCCCCTTGATGTAGTAGGCCCTGGACTGGTACTCGACGACGTCGCCTGCGTTGAAGCCGGGCAAGCGGACCAGGTAGGTCATCCTGTAGACCTCCTTGCCGTCCCGTCTCCCCCAGAGGCTGGACGACTCCTTGTACTCCGCGCACATCGTCTCCTGCAATTCCCGGGCGAGGCTCTTGGCCGCCGGGATCCTGCTGAAGTAGAAGTCGAGCCCGCCCTTCACGGACTCGGTCTTGCTTATGAACACCTCCCGGGTCGACTTCCTCAGGGAGCCCACCTTGCCCTTGACAATGCGCTCGATCTCGCGCTCCTCGGCCTCGTGGAGCGACTTACCGGGCCCACGGACCTGTAGGATCGCCTCGTAGTAGCTGCCCTGTTGCTTGGAGCACTCGGTGCACGACCCGCGCTTCAGCCTGATCACGGTGCTGAGCTGGCGCTCCAACTCCATGCCGCTCGATATCAGCTGCACGGTCACACCTGCCTCCATGTTCCGCTCGTCCTGCTCGACCAGTTGGACGGAGATGCCACTGACCTTTGCATCCTTGGTGACCGTGAGCG
>CALMQK010000378.1 GCA_937872085.1 uncultured euryarchaeote | reverse complement strand
CTCCAATGATCACGGAGATGCTGATGATGCACTTGTCGATGCTCAAGTCCGCCTATCCGAGGACCCTCGATTAGGGCGGTACTCTGTTCCGCGCCAGGATGGCGATAGGGAATAGGGTTTTATCATCCTGGATGGTTACTATCTCGAAATGGCGCTCATCGAAACGATTCTACTGGTTCTCATAATCCTCGGGTTAGCGCTGTTGCTGTTCTGGTTGTACATCACCTCGATCGAGAAGGTTTTCGAACAGCTCGGATTCTCACGAGGGGAGGCCGGGGCGATCCTCATGTTCACGCTCTTGCTTGGCGCGATCAGCATCCCGATCTTCCCGTACAAGGGCTGGTGGGTGGGCATCAATGTCGGGGGAGCGTTGATCCCGTTGGTCGTATGCGCATATCTCGTGACATCCCGTAGGGTGCAGGCGGCGGAGGGACTCATCGGGATCATAATAGTCACCTACATCACATATTTCATGACGAGAGCGGTGCAGAACACGGGGATAGTGGCAGACTTCCCATGGGCTTTCGCTCCTGCCGTGGCAGCTGGTTTCTATTCTCTTTCGACCTTTTGGATGGACATAAAGAAGGCTGCACCACTGGCATACGTTTCTGGTGTTGTGGGCACGCTGGTCGGAGCAGACGTATTCCATCTGGGCGACATACTGGCATTTCCTGCGCCGGTGAGAGGTGCGAATCTCCTGAGCATCGGTGGTGCACAGGTATTCGATCTTGTGTATCTCTCCGGTATCGTGGCCGTTGGGGTGGACGCCTTCATCTTCTGGTTGAGAAGGCAGGAGAGGAAGCATGGGTTCGAGCGGGTCGTCTCGGAGTTCGAGAAGGAGGCGCGGGAGCAACCATACGCCAAGGATCCAGGGCAGGCCCCTGCTCCGCAGGTCAAGCCCGCTCCGTCCCTGATACCAGAACGAAAGGGCCGCGCTCAGTAGCTAGCAGTTCTTGACGAGCTTCTTGATGTGCGTCTCCCAGAGAGTGATCGTGATCAGCGAGGCGGCCGCCAGGGCTCCCGCGAACAGGAACAAATATACGTGGTTCTTTATGTGGTCGCCAATGAAGCCGCACACGTAGACCGAAACCGCACCTCCACCGAGCTGGAACCCGAACAGGATCCCGAATGCCGTTCCCCGCTCCTCCTCTCCCGTCAACTCGGTGACCAAGGAGAACAGCGCTGGGTATGTCACGAACAGGAAAGCCCCGAACACGAGGAGGGTCGGCGCGATCAGGCGCCAATCTGTGGTGAGCGAGAGGATGATGGCCGCGACGAGCGACACCAGGTAACCTATCCAAAGGAGCCTGTACTTCCCGACCCTGGCGCTGAGAGCACCGAAGTAGTAGGAAGTTACGGTCCCGATGCCAATCCACAGCGCGAAGATGAGATCCGCACTGCCCGCATTCCAGTCGAGCGTCCTTGCGAGGTTTATCGGGCCGAAGTAGGCCGTGATCTGATACAGCGCCCCTCCGCTCACTATCGGCACAATGAGGAACATCATCTTGCCAAGCGTGACCCTCGAGCTGGTCGCGGCTTCCTTGCGCACGACCCTGGTCTTGATCATTCCCTCTCTGACCAGCAGAGTCCCCAGGAGCACGGCCGAGAGGTTCAGCACGGCCCAGAGGATACACGGTGCCCTCCATGTGAACATGTCTCCAATGAATCCTGAGGTCGCGAGCGCGATGATCACTCCGAAGTTGCCCACGCCGCTCTGGATCCCCAGGGCCGTTTCTAGATAGGGGCCAGCATATTCACGGGTGATCCAGCTGGTCCCGACCGGGTGATAGAATGCTCCTCCGACGCGCATCGAGATCACCGCAAGGAACAACCCCTCGAAGTTATTCACCATGAGCATCAGTAGGAAAGACAGACCCATGAGGGCGGCGCCCAGTTCAAGGAGATATCTCGAGAACATGCGATCCGCGAATCTTCCGATCGCATACTGAACGACGACAGTTATCAGGAGCCCGGATCCGAGCAAGCCGACCTCATAGTATGTCAGGTCGAAATCCTTCACGAATATGGGGAGGAGGGCGACGAGCGCCATCAGCGTGCCGTCGTTGCATGCGTGATGGTAACTGATTATCCAGAGGAGCCTTCGACTAGACTTCATCCTGGGTACCTGGCCCGCGATTGCGTCTCTTGGATATGTCACTTTGCCACTCGGGGGAAAACTATTTCGCGTATCGTGCGGGTCCGAGTGAAGTGAAGTTGTATCCGAAAGGGATGAGACCGTCGACATTGGATGAACGGAGGAGATACTACGACAAGGAGTTCGATATCGGATCGCTCTCCGACTGGATTGGGGCCAGGAAGAGGAATCTGAAGTTCGCGATGATCCTCGGAAGATACACGGGACTAGTGATGCCAGGCCGAGAGGAGAACAAGGACAATGTCGTTGTGATCGACCTTTGGAAGAGACCAGGTGACATCAGGCGGTATGCGCTTGACTATCTTCCGGAGTCTCTCTACTACGATAGAAACAGATACTTCGACGTGAGGGAGTGCGCTCGCTGTGACGAGAACATTGAGGCTTGCCAAGGGTGCCGGAACTACGATGGTCAGCAGCTAGCATTCGATCTCGACCCCGAGAATGTGGACTGTCCCTATCACGGGCATCTGGGCGAGAAGATCGACCGGGGGCGTGTCCACGGGTTCTGCATGTATGAGTTCAAGTCGGTCAGGAAGCAGGCCTCGCAGCTCAGCCTGGAACTGGCGAAGCAATTCGAGTATGTCGGGGTCGTATACTCTGGGCGGGGTTTTCATGTCGTCGTTGATGACGAGGCCGCGTATCATCTCACGAAACGGGAGCGGAAGGCGATTGCGAGAAGAATAGGGGCACGATACGATATCGATGAATGGGTCACGGAGGGCGGGTCGAGATTGATGCGCCTTCCATGCTCTCTCAATGCCATCGTGTCCAGAAAATGCATGCGAATTAAATATGAAAGAGGTTTGGGAAGGTTTGATCCACGAACTTCAAAGCTCGTAGTACCTGAGTTCATGAGGTCCGCATGATCATCTAGACGCGCGTACTTCCTTTCCTTTGTAGTAGGCTTTCTTCTTCTTTGCTTTCCCGGCTTTCTTGGATGTTTTTTTGGCAGGCATACAACTACTCTCCTGAAAGGAAAGAACCCAGATCGTCCGCTCAACTGGACTATTACTTCTTCTTCTTCTTAGCTGCCTTCTTCTTAGCTACCTTCTTCGTCTTCATGCCGCATTTTCCACAAGCCATTTTGTTTTTCCTCCTTTTGCTTATATCAGGGGCGAAGCCCTGATTCGCTTGACATAGATGCAATGTCTCCATCCAAGAGCCGGCTCGATGCAGGTTTTCGCTCCGATCGAGATGCATCCTTGAATCCATATAGGCGTCAGACGGTTAAGTTACTTTTCATATCAGTGCGACAACTGCAGCCCGTGACCAATGCTCTCCTCGTTTGTGCGTTCCGGGCACGCGGCGCAATCCATTGTCAACGCAACGCGCGTGCAAACGTTTTATAGGTCTCCTATCCATATATCGTCCAGTTGGAGATAGTGGGCAAGTGGCGCTGGTCGAGAATTCTCGCAAGCTCAAGATATGTCTCATTGGCGACGTCGGTGTCGGCAAGACGAGCTTGATCAGACGTTATGTCACTGACGTGTTCGATGATAAGTACATCGCGACTATCGGGACGAAGGTGACCAAGAAGGAGATGCAGGTCAAAGATCCTGAGACGGGCGTCCCCCAGAACGTCATTCTTCTGATTTGGGATATCATGGGACAGCCAAGCTTCAGGGAAGTCCTGAGAGAAGCATACTTCTATGGTGTCGAAGGGGCGCTGGCCGTGTGCGACGTCACGAGCAAGGAGAGCCTCGGAGAGCTCAGGTACTGGATCAAGGCCATGACCTCCACCACGGGAAAAGTCCCGATCGTTTTCCTTGGGAACAAATGCGATCTGCGGGATGAGACGCGTGTACCGTATCAAGATCTCGAGGTCTTCGCGAAGAAGCAGGACTCACCTGCCCTTCTGACATCTGCCAAGACAGGTTACAACGTCGAACAGAGTTTCACGACTCTTCTCGAAATGATTCTGAACAAGAAATGATTCGGCCGACCGGGCCAAGGCTAATAATCAATCATCCCGTTCTTCCCTCCATGACCGAGAGGTGCGCCGATTCGCTGTTCTACAATGGCACAATCTACACGATGGATGATAAGAAGAAAGTGGTCACGGCCATCGCTGTTTGTGATGGGAGCATAGTGGCCGTAGGCGACGATACAGAAGTCAGGAGGAGCAGATCAAGAGGCGGGGAACGCTTCGACCTTCGGGGAAGGACGGTCCTTCCAGGATTCATCGACTGTCACACTCATTTCATCCAGATGGGAGTAGACTCGATGGGTGTGGACCTTTCGCACACTCGCACCTTGGATGACGCCCTCGCGCTGATCAAGGAAGCGGGCTCCAAGTACCCCGAGGGCGAATGGGTCATAGCAACGAACTGGAAGGAGAGCGGCTGGCCGGGCGGCAGGTTCATCACAAAGCAGGATCTAGATTCATGTTGCCCGAACAACCCGACGGTCGCGCACAGGGTCTGCGGTCATCTGTCCACCGTGAACTCGATCGCGATCGAAGCCCTGTGCATAGATTCGGAGACCCCGGATGTGGATCTCGCCAAAGGCATCCTGCGAGAAAGTGCTTTGCAGCTGCCGCGGAAGAACACCGAGCCGGACGATGCAAAGAAGTCCAAGGCCCTGATGCTCGCCACTAGGATGGCGCATGGACTCGGAGTCACATCCATAAATGACAACGGGCAGTCGACTGACCTCAAGATATATGCGGCAGCTGAGAAGCGCGGACGTCTCGGGGTGCGCGTGTGGTTTAACACACCATCCTGCGACCTCGATTCCAGGATCAGGCTTGGCATCTCCACGGGTTTCGGGTCAGGACGGCTCAAGTTCGGTGGGCTGAAGATCTTCTGTGACGGGGCCCTCGGCGCAAGGACCGCTGCTCTGTCAAAGGAGTACGCCGACGATCCGGGTAACAAGGGCGGGTTGGTCATCGACAGGCCGGAGCTTGAGCGGATCGTCACCAGGGCAAATGAAGCGGGCATTCAGGTCGCGATACATGCGATCGGAGACGCAGGGATCGGAGAGGTGATCTCGGCATTCTCTAGAACCATGAGGCGGACATCCTTCAAGGGTTTGAGGAATAGGATCGAGCATCTTGAACTTCCGAGCCATTCACACTTGCGCGAGATGCGTAGAATGGGATTGATCGCTTCGATGCAGCCTAACTTCATAGGCGAGTGGGGAGGGACCGATGGAATGTACCTGTCGAGGCTGGGACCGACGAGAACGGCAACGAACAATCCGTTCCGGGATGTGCTCAAGGCGAAGGTCAAGCTGGTCTTTGGTTCGGATTGCATGCCACTCTCGCCGATCTATGGGATACATTCTGCAGTCAACGCCCCACATGCCTCTCAGAAGATATCCGTGTCAGGAGCGATCGCGGCCTACACGCGCGATGCCGCCTTCGCATCCTTCGAGGAGGCGTCCAAGGGCTCTCTCACCGAGGGTAAGATGGCCGACTTGATCGTTCTGTCCGATGACCCGTTCGAAAACGCTGAGAGGATACGGTCGATCAGAGTCCTCAAGACGGTTGTCGGTGGCGAAGCGTTGTATGAACGAAAAGGGGAGAAGAGGTGACGGAATGCCCCCCGATGCATCGAGGATCGTGAGTTCGAAAGATGCACCGACGCCCATTGGTCCATATTCACAGGGCATCGTTACTGGCGGTCTTGTCTTCTGCTCAGGACAGATAGGACTGGATCCCACGACGGGGCTAATCGTTCCTGGAGGCGCGTCGAGAGAAGCCGAGAGGGCCCTGCTCAACATGAAGGCGGTGCTGGAGGCCGCGGGGACGGGCCTCAACGAGGTCGTCAAGGTGACGCTGTTTCTCAAGAACATGGGAGACTTCTCAGACGTGAACGAGGTGTACGCGAAGCACTTCGGAGAATCCAAACCTGCTCGAAGCACCGTCGAGGTCTCGGCTCTCCCCAGGGGAGCGCTCGTGGAGATAGAGGCCGTGGCCCGGGTTCCGTGAAGGCTTGCTTGTTGCACTTCAATTCGTCAAAAGTATCTTATGGGTTATTACATGTCCTCTGGACGGAGCCTGAAAAGCATGTTCGAGATTGAGCTCGCGAGGGGGGCCAAGGCCGGTGGGGGCGCGTTCGTAACGGCATTCCCGAGCGTCGGGATGGTGGGCACGATTGCAGGCAACTTCATCGTGGAATCGTTGAAGATGGAGCGCATCGCGTACGTCCTCTCAGACGAGGTTCCTCCCGCCGCGCTCGTGCAGGAGGGCGTTCCGACTTATCCTCTGAGGATACTCGGGATGAAAAGGGTCTCGATCATGACCTCGGAGTTTCAGATCCCTCTAGCGTTGTCGACTCGATTGGCGAAGGATATCCTTGCCTGGACTGCGTCCAATGGGTACGACCTCATCGTGGGGCTCGAGGGACTCATGTCATCTCAGGAGCCCCAGGGTACGGAGAAGGCATCGACGAGGGTGTTCGGCGTCGGCTCCACGGAGCACGCGAGGGATATCATCTCCAAAGCTGGCGTCGAGCAGTTCAAGATGGGCATGATCACGGGGGTCTCGGGCGCCATGCTTAGCGAGGGAGAGCGCACGGGGAGGGATGTCATATGTCTTCTCGTGGAGGCCAACGCCATGTACCCTGACGCGAGAGGGGCGGCGAGACTCGTGGAGTCGGTCTCAAAGGTGCTTCCATCGCTTCAGGTCGATCTCCAGGAACTCTTGAAGGAAGCGGACATGATCGAGGAGAACGTGAAGGGGACAGTCGAAAAGACGAAGGAAATGCTGGCCGCGAGGCAAAGTCAGACCGAGCGTCTCGGCAGGTCGTATATGTATGGTTGAGCCCAAGACCTGTCACATGAAGAGCATGGTCGAGATGTCGCGATGCTGGGAAGCGGATGACCTGCTCCGCAATCTTGAGGACGAGCTGCAGAGGTTGGAGCAGGGCATGGAACATATGATCTGGGATAATGAGTCCAAGCCGGTCACGATGTGCCCCTGTCTGCTACCGATGAGCCCCAGGTTCGAGATCTCAGAGACTGAGGGCGAGTTCAGCGTGAAGGTGCATTTGCCTGACGTTCGGGAGGAAGACATCGATGTCAACATCGAGAAGGGCTCCGTCGAGGTCTTCGCGAGACACCAGGAGAAGGCCTTCCGCCCGTTCCTGTTGAGCATCGACGCGCCCGTCGCACTAGATCCGGAGACCCTCAGGTTGGAGTCGCACGACGACGTTCTTATCATCAGGGTTCGAAAAGTGAAGAAACATCGGGTCAAGGTGAAGTAGCCCCGGAACAGCATTTCAGTGATTCTTCTGTGAAGGCATAGTTTCGCAAATCGTTGCAGTTTCGGGCTGGAGATTTGCCGCCCTTTCAAGAGCTCGGCTACCGATTCTCAATTCTTTGAATCGGCAAGGACGCTGACCAGACAACATTTAAGTAGATTGTAAGAGTACGGATATCGCCCGGTCCGGATGAAGGTTTAGGATTCAGCCGGGTTGAGCAAAAGAGGTGCAATACATGAGCATATTGGTTCTCGGAGCATCGGGGCAGATCGGCGGGTTCGCCGTTCAAGACCTCGTTGAGATGTGCGGAGAAAAGGACGTGATCGCCTCGAGCCGGAGGATGAGCCACGTGAAGAAGGCCGTCGACGACCTGAAACTCTCGAAGAAGGTCAAGGTCATGGAGCTAGATGCAAACGATTCATCGAAGCTCCTCGAAACGATCAAGAGGGAGAAGGTCGAGTCGGTGGTCAACTGCGCCTGGTACCAGACGAACCTGGGCGTGATGGACGCCTGCCTCAAGGGCGGCGCCACATACACTGACCTAGGCGGCTTCTTCGATACTTGCCTGAAGCAAATCGAGCTCCACAAGAAGTGGAAGGATGCAGGAATAAACGCGACCATAGGTCTGGGTAGCACTCCCGGAATGACCAACATCGCAGGTGCTGCGGGAGCCAAGAAACTCGACTCGGTCGACACGATCGATATTACGTGTTCCTGGGGGAACACTCTGCCCGTTAAGGAGGCCGGATGGCCTGGCTACTCGATCAGGACGGTCCTGGATGAATTCACCCAGGAATCAGTTCAATGGATCAATGGGAAGTACGCGAAGCAGAAGATTCTCGGAGGAGAGACGGATGTGACGATGCCTGAGCCCATAGGAAAGGTCAAGGCGTACTTCATCAAGCACTCTGAGCCTGCGACAATGGGCAAGTACCTGAATGCCAAGAACGTGACCTTCAGGATAGGGTTCCCCGCGAGCGACATGAACACCTTCCTCACCTTGAGGGCGCTCGGGTTCGCAGACACAAATCCACTAGAATCCGGAGGTGCGAAGATCTCCCCACTCGATTACCTGACTTCGATGTATCAGAGGGGCATATCTGAGGGCAGGGCTGCTCCGCCGAACGAGAAGATCGAGTACGACATGTTCAGGATCGACTGCGTCGGAAAGAAGGACAACATGGCCGCCACGGTGACATACTTCATCGTGACCTGGAATGACCCGGAGAGAGGCGTATCCTCAGCCAGGGACACCTCGGTCCCACCCGCGATTGTGGCCCACTGGCAGCACACGAAGAGGATCAAGGAGGCGGGAGTGTTCCCAGCAGAGGCGACAGTTGACCCCGAGCCGTTCTTCAAGGAGCTCGGCAAGCGCAAGATCTACGTAGACGAGCAGATCACTAGATCGACCAAGTTCTACTGAGCCTGCCTGCAAACCCCTTCAAACATCTTACTTCTTGTTTTCCTTATTGCTCGACGGGACCTTCCACCCATATGAGGGAACTCATTATACTCCCCAAGATAATGGCGGACCCATGAAGAACGACCTCGACGCACTCTTCAAGCCAAAGTCCGTGGCCGTCCTTGGCGCATCGAAGCATCCAGAGAAGATCGGACATATCGTGCTCAAGAACCTGTCCAAGGGGAAGTTCACCCTCTATCCGGTGAATCCTAAGGAGAAGGAGATCCTTGGACTGCGGTGCTACCCTTCGATATCGGATGCGCCTGGCCATGTCGATTTGGCCATACTGGCGCTCCCCGCACCCGCATCTGAAGCTGGAGTGCGCGAGTGCGCCCAGAAAGGGGTCCGTGCCGTGATAGTGATCGCTTCTGGGTTCAGGGAGACAGGTCCTGAGGGTAGCGCGCTTGAATCTCGCTTGTTGGAAGCGATCGAAGGAACGAGGACTCGAATCCTTGGTCCGAACACAATGGGATTATTCGTTCCGTCGATCGGCCTGGATACCTTGATGATACGGAGCGAGCGAAGCAGACGGCCCAGGAAGGGCGACATTGCGATGATCTCACAAAGCGGCGCAGTCATGGTGGCGTTCCTGGAGAAGGCGGAGGCAGCCGGGGTCGGGGTATCCGCGTGCGTCGGTCTTGGGAACAAGTGCGACATCAAGGAGAATGAGGTGCTCGATTATCTCTGTGATGACGGTCACACGAAGTGTATAGCTTTCTACCTCGAATCGTTCTCCGATGGGAGAGTCTTTCTTGATAGGGCCAGGACAGTGGCAGAGAAGAAACCGATTGTCGTGCTGAAATCCGGGAGGACCGGCATGGGGGAGAAAGCGGCAAAGTCTCACACGGGGGCGCTCTCATCATCAGATCCAGTAGTCGATGGAGTCCTCAGGCAGGCGGGAATCGTGAGAGCCTATGATGAGGAGGAGCTCCTAGATGTCGCCAAGGCAATGGCATTCGTCGGTCACATCCAGGGCAATCGAATCTGCGTGGTCGCAAGCGCCGGCGGTTTCGGGGTGATTGCGACTGACTACATTGAGTCAAGGGACCACGGGGTAGGGTTGAGCATGGCTCGCCTTTCGAAGAAGACAGTGGATGAGCTCAGGTCCATCGCTCCGGGATTCTCCTCAATCCGGAACCCAGTCGACCTGACTTCAAGAGTTACTGACGAGATGTACGATTCCGTCCTGGGAGTCTTGATGGACGACCCGGGGATCGACTGCATCATGATGTCGTTGGAGATGCAAGCACCCCACATCACGAGAAAGCTGATCGAGGTCGCGGAGGCGAGAGGTGGTTCAGGCAAGACCCCTCTGGTGATAAGCGCGTTCGCTGGCATGCGAACAGGTGCAATCATAAATGATCTCGCCAGGCACGGGGTAGCAGCCTATCCCAGCATATGGCGTGCCGTAAGGGCCATCAGCGCTCTGTCTGAACGTGGCCGTTACCTAGATCGTTCGAAATAAAATACTCTCAGAAGACCCGATAGTTGAAGAACCCCATGAGGGGTCTTCTGGAAACCGTTTTCAAAAGCGTTTCGCCTAACCGCCGATTCTGAATACCTTTGTGCTGCACTTCGGGCATGTGCCCTTGGTTGCTGGCTTGCCGTTCTTCAGCTTTACCTTCTTCGGCTCCTTCATCTCGACGGACTTCTTGCACTTCACACAGTAGGCCTTTACCAAGTTTCCCACCTGCCCCCATATCCCATTATGTTAATATATAGTCTTTTGGATGATTTCCAGATATCCT
>CALMQK010000377.1 GCA_937872085.1 uncultured euryarchaeote | reverse complement strand
CGTCCTTGTAGATCGTCGCGGGCATTAGGACCTCCTCGATCAGTGTCTCCGGGGACCACATCGGTGCGAACTCGTACCCCTCGACGGAGCCATTGTCGCCGTCCCTGACCAGCAGCTGCTTGACGCGGTCCATCCTGTCAGCGCCCATCCTTGCGAAGATGTTCGAGAGCCCAGGGTCGCAGCCCATTCCAAGCATGCCCATCAGTCCCTTCTTCTTGAACAACGGGTCGTACTTGTAGATCTGCCACATCAATGGGGTCTCCTTGATGATGCCGCCCGCAGGAGTTGGGTCCTTCGCGATGTCGCAGGCCATGTCCGCGTAGTTGGAACCGGCCTTGAGGCACGCCTCCATGATCGGGTAGTTGAACCGCGGTATCACCGCGTTGAGTACCAAGTCGATTCCCTTGAACGCCTTTGCCATGCTGGTCACATCGGAGGCATCGACCTTCTTCACGACGACCTTGTCGCTCGATATCTTCTTCTCCGCGCGCCTCGCTCTCTCCATGTTCACATCAGCCAAGATCACCTTGTCGAACTCCTCGGAGTGCGCAAGCAACTCCGCGGTGACCGAGCCCACTGCTCCTACTCCAACAACCATGGTCTTCATTGTGTCACATTTGCCCCGGGTGCTGATTGGTACTACCAGGACCCTGCGGGGTGACGATTGCAGAGACCCTATTTAACCTTCGCGGGGCGGGTCCCAGGCTAGGATGGATACGGTCGAGAACCAGATACGGGGGAATTGCGCTCAGAACATCCTCCAGAGATTGCCGTTGATGATTTCACTGCTGGGCATTCGGGAACCTGCTCAGGTCCCTATGAGGGAGGAACATCGCCTGTGCGAACTCCCTCTGGAAATCCTTCTCGGCGGCGAGTTCGATGTACTCGACCTTACGGGATTGTCTCTCCGCAAGGTCCCGCATCCTCGTTGACCGGAGACACATCCTCGCGCCCGAACCGGCCGCGTTCCCGATGAACTGGATCCTCTCGATCGGCACATCGGGGTACATGCCTATCCTGATCGCGCTCGAGGCGTCGACGTAAGTTCCGAATGCCCCTGCCGCGTACACCTTGGAGATGTCGGAAGGCTTCACTTTCAGCTTCCGCATCAGGGTGGCGACCCCTGTGAATATCGCCGCTTTGGCCAGCTGTATCTCCTGGATGTCGATTTGTGTTATCGTTATCGGCTCGCCCGTTGACGAGTCATCGCCATGGACAAGCACGAATTCCGGAAGACCCTGGCGGTTCTTCCTCGTGCCTGGCAGTTCTTTGGACACCTTGATCTTCCCTGAGGCGTCGATTATTCCTGCCGCGAGCATCTCGGATAGGGCGTCAACGATTCCGGAACCGCAGATCCCTCGGGCAGGGGTCTCATCCACAGTTCGCACCACCACCCCTTTGGTCTCCGGATCGATCCATATCCGCTCAATCGCGCCGCTCGAAGCCCTCATACCGAACCTGATGTGCGCTCCTTCGAATGCGGGCCCTGAGGCGCAGGAGCAGCTGATCAGCCTATCTTTATTCCCAGCGATGATCTCGGTGTTCGTTCCGATGTCGATCATCATCCCGACCTCCTCGTCCTCGTACAGCCCGCTCGCGATCAGGTCTGCGACGGCATCGGCTCCGACGAACCCGGCTATGTTCGGAAGTGAGGAGACTTTGCCGAAGGGATATGTGCTGAGGCCGACATGGCCAGGGTTGACGACGAGCGGGGTCCTGACCACGGGAGCGTAGGGCGCCTCGGCCAAGTGCTGGGCCGGTATGCCGAAGAACAAATGGTGCATTGCGGTGTTGCCGACGACCATGACCTCGAGGATGTCATCGGGCTCCAGGTGGACGGTCGCGCAGAGCTTCGCGATCAGCGCGTCCACCCCTGCCGCTATGACCTTCTGGAGGGTCTGAAGGCCTTCCTTGTTTCTGTTGCAATAAGTTATCCGTGCGATTATGTCCTCGCCGAACGGTATCTGAGGATTGGGCATGCTCTCCGTGCCCAGTATCTTGCCCGAGTTGAGGTCGACCAGGTAGGCCACGACCTTGGTGGTGCCGATGTCCACCGCGACTCCAAAGAGCTCGTCGGCGGTGTCGCCGGGCTCGACCCTGATTATCTCCTCGTTCCTGAAGGCGGTGACTGTCGTGACCCATGACTTCTCCCTCAGAGCTGCGGGAAGATACCTATGGACCCCGTTCGAGATCTTCATGCGCGCTCGGGCCTTCTCCGTGAGAAGCTCGATCAACCTGTCATCGTCCGCTCGGAGGTCCTTCAAAGTGGCGGGCGGTATCTTGAGGACTATCTTGCGCACGGCAGGAGCGAGCTTGACCTTCCGCTCCGTGCCCGCGGCCAACAACCTCTGGTGCCCCCTCTGGCTCTCCTGCGGGACATCGACAACTATCGGACCCCCACGGCAGACGGATGCTTGGCATGCGAGCCTCGATCCCGAAGCTTGCTCGACCTTGTCGAGGGCTCTCTTCTCACTCGAGTTGAGGGGCGTGACGTTTGTGATCCCTGACCTCACGATGACCCTGCACTTGCCGCACTTGCCCTCCGAGCCACATATCGACTCTATCGAGATGCCAGCCTCGGCCCCGAGTTCGAGGAGTGTCCTGCCTTTCCTCGCCTCGACCTTCCTTCCTATGGGTTGAAAATGGATCATGTGGTCCGGCATCGGATTCGTCTCCTGACAGGATGCTCGAACGAAATATAGCTTGCCCAACGAGTGGCAGGTGCGGAGTCGACGCGGCGCGCAGCAACGCTTTAATATGGAGAGCATTTACTGGACTTTGCTCTTTTCATCAGAAGGAGCCTGTGAATGATGACGGCGCTCACGCGCCTGAAGGAGGTATCAACTTGCCAAAGCCAGTATACGTGAAATTCGAGATGCCCAAGGAACTTGCGGACAAGGTCTACGAGCTGGTCGAGCTCGCACGGGACGGCGGGAAGCTCAGGAAGGGGACCAACGAGGTCACCAAACTGGTCGAGAGGGGAGAGACCCTTATGGTCGTCATGGCCGAGGACGTCTCGCCGCCAGAGATACTCATGCACATGCCCGCGCTGTGCGAGGAGAGGAACGTGCCGTACGCGTATGTCCCTAGCAAGGCAGAGCTGGGCAATGCGTGTGGTCTCGAGAAGCCGACCGCGGCCATCGCGGTACTCGATGCCTCGAAGGGCAAGCCTCTCTTGGACGAGCTCGTTGAGAAGCTGAAAGCGCTGAAGAAGTAGGTGAACACAGATGCCTGATGATGATAGCATTCCAGCAACGGTTGTCGAGGTCATCGGCAGGACTGGCATGACCGGCGAGGCTACCCAGGTGAAAGTGAGGGTCATGGACGGTCGTGACAAGGGCCGCATCATAACCCGCAACGCTATGGGTCCCCTCAGGGTCGGGGACGTCCTGATGCTGAAGGAGACCTCGAGAGAGGCGAGGAAGCTCAGCGTGCGCTGAGCCCTCATCGATCGAGTTGGGTGATGTTCAATGGTAGAGAGAAAGATATGCACGTTCTGCGGCACCGAGATCGAGCCCGGCACGGGCAGGATGTACATCAAGAAGGACGGAGTGGTCTACAACTTCTGCACGTCGAAGTGCTTCAAGAACCTGGTCGTGCTCGGACGAGTGCCGAGGCGGACCACGTGGACAAGGTACTACGAGCGCGAGAAGGAGATCCGGATGAAGGGCACTCCGACGGAAGAGGATACAGGGCAGAAGGCGAAGAAGGTCCGGAAGGTGGCGGCCAAGCCGGAAGAGGCCAAGCCAGCGCCCAAGGATGAGACGCCGAAGCCCGAGGAGAAGAAGCCCGCTCCCAAGGAGCCCGTCAAGAAGGATAAGCCTGCTCCGAAGAAGGCCGAGCCCGCCCAGAAGGAGAAGCCGAAGGTGGAGGCCAAGCCGAAGCCTGCCGAGGGTGTCAAGTAATGATCGAGAAGACCTTCATGATGATCAAGCCCGACGGAGTCCAAAGGGGCATCGTCGGAAAGATCATCCAGCGGCTCGAAGACCGCGGCCTCAAGATCTGCGCGATGAAGATGATGAAGATCCCGAAGGAGTTGGCCGAGAGACATTACCAGGAGCACAAGGGCAAGGGATTCTACAACCCGCTCCTGGACTACATCACATCTGGGCCAGTCGTATGCATGGTTCTCGAGGGAGAGAACGCGGTGGCAGCATCCCGTGCGATGATGGGCAAGACCAACCCACAGGACGCTTCTCCCGGGACCATAAGAGGGGACCTCGCGCAAGTGACGGGCAGGAACATCGTGCACGGGTCGGACAGCTCCGAGAGCGCGAAGCGGGAGATCAACCTGTTCTTCAACGACTACGAGATCCAGAAGTACGAGAAGATCGACGAGGCGTGGCTCCTCGAGAAGTAGCTCACGGAAACCCTTTCAAGTCTTGTTACCCCCGACACATATCGTCGCGGTGGTGGATTCTGATATGTTTCGCCGTGCGAGCAACCGATGAGAATGCCTGGATGGAGACTGTGACAGGATGGTTAGGTTCATATAACGCATCTCCTCTTTTGAGGTCATGGCTGTCAGGCACCCGATCGTCTCGGTACTTGGCCACGTAGACCATGGCAAGTCGACGATCCTCGACAGGATCCGGGGAACGAAGGTGGTCGCCCGGGAAGCGGGGGGTATCACGCAGCACATCGGCGCCACTGATGTCCCAATCGAGACCATCTATGCCCTTTGCGGGCCTCTGATCGGCGAGAGGAAGTTCTCCGTTCCCGGATTGCTTTTCATCGATACGCCGGGACATTACTCGTTCGTCACCCTGAGGACGAGAGGCGGCGCGTTGGCGGACCTGGCGGTCCTCGTCATAGACATCAACGAGGGCCTGAAGCCTCAGACGATAGAGTCCATCAACATCCTGAAGAAGCTCAAGACGCCCTTCGTGATCGCGGCGAACAAGATCGACTTGATCCCGGGCTGGCGCCATGAAGGGAACAGGACTTTCAACGAGGCCTTCACCGCGCAGGACCCAAGGGTCGCGGCCGAGCTGGAGGAGAAGATCTACAACCTCTCGGGGAAGCTCTTCGACAAGGGCGGGTTCAGCGCCGACAGGTTCGACAAGATAGCCGACTTCACCAAGACGGTCGCCATGGTGCCCATCAGCGGCAAATTCGGGGAGGGTCTGCCCGACCTGCTCCTCATACTCGTGGGACTGGCGCAGAGGTTCCTAGAAGAGGAGCTGCGGAGCGAGGAGGGGCCTGGAGAGGGCACGGTCCTCGAGGTCAAGGAGGTGAAGGGGATCGGCACGGTGGTGGATGCGATAATCTACAAGGGTACCATCAGGGTGGCGGACCAGATAGTCGTCTCGAGCGTGACTGGAGAGCCGATAGTCACGAAGGTCAAAGGGCTGCAGCGGCCCAGGCCGCTGGATGAGATCAGGGATCCTACGCAGAGGTTCGACAGGGTCAAGGAGGTCTCCGCCGCCGCAGGCATAAGGATAATCGCTCAGAACGTGGAGACAGCGTTGGCCGGGGGAACGCTCAGGGTGGTGCACGGAGACCTCGAGCAGTTGAAGGAGGAGATCAAGAGCGAGAGCCAGATAAAGGCCGAGCTGGCTGATGAGGGCATCATAGTCCGGGGCGATGCGATAGGTTCCTTGGAGGCGTTCGCCTTCGAGGCGAAGGAGTCCGAGCTCCTAATCAGGAAGATCGACATCGGCAACGTCACCAGGAAGGATGTCGTCGAAGCGTCCCACTTCGAGAACCCGCTCCATCGCGTCATTTTCGCCTTCAACGTCAAGGTCAACGACGACGCGCGGGCCGAGGCCGTAACCTTGGGGATCAAGATATTCGAGAACGATGTGATGTACCGCCTGCTCGAGGACTACGAGACCTGGTGCGGCGAGAAGACGAAGGAGATCGAGATTGAGAAGCGACTGGAGATAGTCTTTCCGGGGAAGATCATGATCATGCGGGACCACGTCTTCAGGGTCAGCAAGCCCGCGATAGTCGGTGTCAGGGTCCTGGCCGGAAGGATAAGGTCGGGGCAGGGACTGATTACCCTCGATGGCAGGTCCGTGGGGAAGATCAAGAGCATCAGGACCGGCGAGGAGCCCGTGAAGGAAGCCGTCGCGGGCAAGGAGGTCGCGATCGCGATCGACGACGCGACGGTCGGGCGCCAGATCGACGTCGAAGATGTCTTGCTAGTCGACATCCCGGAGAGTCATGTGACCGAGCTGGCCAAGTACGACCTCAAGCAGGACGAGTTGGACACTCTCGAGCAGCTGCGACAGATAAAGCGCAAGGAGAAGCCGTTCTGGGGGGCCTAGTGCCCCTTCGTGACAGTAGGATATCGGTGGGCTCTCCAGTCCTCGATGCCGGCCTTGTATTCCAGCACTTTCTTGTAACCATACCTCTCCAGCTTGGTCGCGGCGACGGTGCTCGCCTCGCACTTCAGGTTAGAGCAGTACGTCACGAAGGTGGTATCCCTATCGTAGTCCTTGGTGATGTGCTCTCCCAGATGATCCGAGGGAATCGAAACCGCCCCGGTGATATGCTCCTTGTCAAAGGCATCGTGACCCCGTGCATCGATGAGCACGAAATCCGCCTTGTCGTCCATCATCTGCTTCAGGTCCTCTGCACGAATCTGCTTCATGCCCTCCCTATTCGAAGGATGGTGCATATTATTGTCGACGTACAGTCTCTACGGATTCACGATTTTCGGGACGATTCTGGAGCCTTCCAGTAGGTCCACCAGTCACCCATCTGCGACTCCGAAACCTATTTAACTCCTTTCGCAATAGGCGTTTCGCACCGGAGAGGATTCCATGGCGGACTTCAGAGCGAATATCAACGATACCAAGGATGGGAAGACATACCAGACGCCAGTCACAGGACATCACGCTAACTCCCTGATAGGCAAGAAGATAGGGGACGTAGTGGACGGCATATTCGTCGGCCTCCCGGGATACAAGCTGGAGATCAGCGGGGGCAGCGACAAGGACGGCTTCCCCATGAGGAAGGACCTGCCGGGCCCCAGGAGGAAGAAGCTCCTGATGTCCAAGAGCATCGGGTTCAACTCGAAGAAGAGGGGCCTGAGGAAGAGGAAGAACGTGAGAGGGAACACCATCTCCCCTGACACGCTTCAGATCAACATGAAAGTCACGCAGCACGGCATGAAGCCCGTCGCTGACCTCATCAAGAAAGAGGAGAAGAAGGCCTAATGAAGGTCCCCACCCAGCCGGAGACGAACATCGGCATGATCGGCCACGTCGACCATGGCAAGACGATGCTGACTAAAGCTCTGACGGGGGAATGGACCGACAGACATTCTGAGGAAGTCAAGAGAGGCATCTCCATAAGACTAGGTTACGCCGATGTCGCGTTTTATAAGTGCAAGAACTGCGAAGAGCCCGAATGTTACTCGAACCAGCCGACCTGCCCGACATGCAAGGGGGAATGCGAACTCCTCCGGTCGGTGTCCTTCGTCGATGCTCCTGGCCATGAGACCCTGATGGCCACGATGCTCTCCGGGGCGGCGATCATGAACGGCGCGCTGCTACTTGTTGCTGCCAACGAGAAGTGTCCCCAACCCCAGACCAGGGAACACCTGATGGCCCTGAGCATCATCGGGGTCGACAAGATCATCGTCGTCCAGAACAAGATCGACATCGTGACCGTGGACGAGGCGCGCGAGAACTACAAGGAGATCAAGGAGTTCATCAAGGGGACCATCGCGGAGAAGGCCCAGATCATCCCGATCTCCGCTCACCACGATGTCAATATCGACATGCTCATCCAGGCGATCGAGAAGTCCATCCCGACCCCAGCGTGGGACAAGGTCAAGCCCGCGAGGATGTACATCGCGCGGTCGTTTGATGTCAACGTGCCCGGAACGAAGATAGAGAAGCTCAAGGGCGGCGTCATCGGAGGCTCGATGACGCAGGGAAAGCTCAAGGTCGGTGACGAGATCGAGATCAAGCCAGGGTTGAAGGTGGAGAAGACCGGCGGGAAGGCCACATGGGAGACGGTCACGACCAAGGTGAGATCGCTCTTCGCCGGAGGCACATCTCTCGATGTCGCACATCCGGGCGGGCTAATAGCGATGGGAACGGGGCTCGACCCATCATTCACCAAGTCAGACTCGCTTGTTGGCAGGATAGCCGGGATCCCTGGGACCCTGCCGCCTGTGTTGAACCAGCTGACATTCCAGACAGAGTTGATGAAGCGAGTGGTGGGCGTCGCTTCGGACCTCACCGTCGACAACCTCAAGACGAACGAGCCTCTGATGCTGAGCGTCGGCACCGCGACGACCGTGGGTGTGGTGACCAGCGGGAGGACCGACTCGGCTGAGGTCGCCCTTAAGATCCCGGTCTGTGTCGATAAAGGTCAGAGAATCGCGATCTCCAGGCGCATAGCTGGCAAGTGGCGACTGATCGGCTACGGCGTCTTGCAGTAGGCGCGTGATAATCTGCCGAACGCGATCGTTCTGGATGCCAATGCCCTGATGATGCCCTTCCAGTTCAAGCTCCATCTAGATAGGGAGCTGAAGAGACTCTTCGGTGAGCTTCCCGTCTTTGTTCCAAGCTCCGTGATCGGCGAGTTGGCGAGGTCGATCGATCCCAAGGCAAAGGCCGCGTTGGCCCTGGCCAGGAAATACCAGATCGCAGAGACGGACCTGAGCGGGGACGATGCCGTGATCGACATGGCAGAGAGACGGTCGGCGGCGGTCGTCACCAACGACAGGGAATTGATAGCCCGACTCAGGGAAAAGAAGGTCCCAGTCATTCGGCTGCGGGGAGAGCATTATTTGGTCGCAGACGAGTTCTAGCAAGGCTTCCGACGAGAAGGTATGATGGCCAGGAGGGCCGTCACCACGGCGTGATTTGACAAGACCATTGACGACGGAGATGGTCTGGCAATGACCTGGTCCTCCTCATGTTCTCTCATCTCGGAGCGGACTTTCCAGACAGGTCGTCCAAGTGTGTCATGAAGTCCTTCATCTGAAAAGGCTTTGTTATGAAGCCCATCGCCCCGCTAGAGAGAGCGCTCTCGCGAGAACGGTTGTCGGCGCTCACGAAGAGCACCTTGGCACCTGGGTCCATCCTCATTATCTCCTTGGTCGCTTCGACCCCATTCATCAGAGGAAGGCGCTGGTCCATGATTATTATGTCCGGTCGAGGATTCATCGCCTCGAACACCTGGACGGCTTCCTTGCCGTCCAGAGCAAAGCCTGCGAACTCGTATCCGTACATCTTCAGGATCACCCTGTATAATTCGATGATCTGCTGGTCATCTTCGACGACGAACACCCTAGGTCCCAAAGAATCCCTCCTGCGGGAACTTGATCACTATCCGAGAGCCCTTGGAGCAATCCCCAGGAATCCGATCCTCTATCCGCAGCTCTCCTCCGAGGTTATTCACAATGGCCGAGCTTACCAGAAGAGTGGAGGCCACGCCCCTCGACATTCCCACCTCGAACTGCTGTCTTGGGTTCGTGGACGCCACGAAACACCCCTTCAGATCGTCTGTGATGCCCGGCCCGTCATCCGTGAGTTCGAGCATGAGGAACTTGTGACCATTCTCTCTCACAAGAGTCGCCTTGACTTCCAGCGCGATTTCGTCTCGATCTGCAACCGCGACAGAGTTCTCGAGTATGCCGATGATTATGCTCTCGAGGTGTTTGCCTCCCATGAACTTGACCGGTTCATCAGAGTGAACGACGGTCGCCGAGATATGCTTGTCCTCGTACTCCGCCTTCACCCTGGTGACGGCCTCGTCCATTATCGTTCCGAGGTCCCGCGACTCCATCCTCTCCTGGGTCGTCAACTCCAAATCCTCCAGTCGCCTAAGGCTCAGGATGAAGGAGGACGCCCTGCGCGCCTGATCGGCTATCTTCCCCGCTTTGATCTTGCTTGGCTCGGGGGTCTTCGCATCGAGAGATATCAACTCCGCATAGGCCAAAACAGGTGAGAGCAGGTTGGCCATATCGTGGGCGAGGAAATCGAAGTACGCGCGCGCCTTGATTTTCGCGTTATCAGATTCCTCGGTCCTCTTGACGAGAGCCTCTGAGGCCGCTCTTCGCGTGGTCATATCTGTTACAACAGCCAGGGCACCTATGTAATTTCCCGCATCATCCGTTATTGGTGAGGTTTCTAAGCTGGCTAGGATCCGCTGCCCGTCCTTCCGCAGGAACTCGAAATCGTGCTGTTCTTTGATCCCTTGCTTTCGACGGTCGAGCTCTATTTGAGCGATTTCCCTGCCATGCTCATCCATGAAGGAGAAGAGATGGCGCCCCATCATCTCTTCGGACGTATAGCCCAATATTTCGGCCAATTTTGGATTGGCGTAAGTGGTGATTGCATCCGCATCGATGGCCCAGATGCCCTCTTGGGCAAGTTCGACCAATTGACGGTACTTCTTCTGGCTTCTTTGCATCGCATCTTCCGAAAGCTTGCGTTCGGTGATGTCCGACAAGAGGTTCAGGGTCGCGGGGCGTCCTTTCCATTCGACCGCGACCGCGCGGACATGCACCCATTTCGTGCTTCCATCTTTGGCCACCACACGAAAATCATAGCCGCTCGGGGCGGGCTCGCCTCTCAACCGCCTCTGGTGCCGCTCCACGACTAAGGCGCGGTCATCTAGATGGATTAACTGCTGAAAAGGCTTCGATACTAGTTCCTGCTGCGAATAGCCGGTTGTCACAGTTCCCATGGCATTGACCATCTTGATCATTCCGTCCTGCAGTATCAAGATGGATTCGCCGGCACTTTCTATCAGCATGCGGTACCTAGTCTCGCTCTCCCGCAGCGCGTCATTCGCACGCTTGTGCTCGGTGATGTCCGTCAGGAAGTTCAGGGTCGCTGGGCGTCCATTCCATTCGATCATGACCGCGCCGATCTCCACCCATCTGCTGATTCCATCCTTATTTAGCATCCGGAAGTCATAGCGCGTTGGGACGGCTTCGCCTTTCAACCGCTTCTCGTAGCGCTCAACTACTATGGCGCGGTCATCTGGATGGACGAGCGATGGAAATGGCTTCGACAAGAGCTCCTGCTCCGAAAAGCCGGTCATTGTGACGACCATGGGATTGACCAGCATGATCAACCCGTCCTGCGCCACCAGGATGGCTTCGGCGGCGTTCTCCACCAACATGCGGTACCTCCCTTCGCTCTCGCGCAGCGCATCTTCCGCTATCTTCTTCTCGTGTACATCGGAGAGGACGCAGAGTAGGTTTTCCGGCTCGCCATCTTTCATAATCAGCAACGCGTTGATCCTGACCCACCGGACGGTGCCGTCGAGTGAGAGGACCCTGATCTCGATGGGCCGCCCTATGCCCTGGATGGCCCTTAGGTATTCCTCCTCCGCAATTCGGATGTCGTCCGGATGAACGAAATCGGAAAAATGCTTGCCGACGAGCTCCTCCCTCGACCGACCGATGATTCTCTTAATGGTCGGACTGGTATCGACGACGCCTCCATCAAAATCCAGCGTGAAGACAACGTCGCTCATCGTTTTCACGAGTTCGCTGTACTTCTTCTCGCTCTCCTTGATGACAATATTCTGTCTCTCAAGTTCATCTATGTTCCTAATGATGTGGACCGCCCCTTTGAGGGCCCCATCTTCATCAAAAATCGGGTCGACGGTAACCCTTACCCATATGCCCGCCAATTCCGTTGTTGAGGCTTCTCTCTTCTTGCTCTTCAGCATACTGGCCATCGGACAGAAGTCTGGCGGCTCAGTTGTCCCATGAACCAATTCCCAGCAATGCCTGCCGATTATTTCATCGTCTGTCTTCTTAAAGAAGTCCCTCTGCGATTTGTTGGCCGCGATGATTTTAAAATCCTGGTCCAGGAGGAGGACACAATCTTCAATTGCACCGATGGTCGTATCCCATCGGAAAGTCGGATCATGCAAAGAGGCTTTGACAGTCGTTCTCGAACCACCTTGACGGTCAAATATATCTTCGGGTGATACTAAATACCTTCCTGCTTGTAGTCATGAATTACACGATTCGTTTTGCAATATCTGTTCTATGCTGCCCACGTTATGTTCTTGCTCATCTCCAGTATTCCTTGGGGATAGATTCCGGATCAAGATCTCGGCGCGGGAGCAGGTCATTTACCCGCAGGCTGACCAGTAGCCTACCCCGCTTCATCGTGGTCTCGCCTCGAAAAGCCCCATCGTAAAGGGTTTGTGGGACAACGGGGCTAGTTTCTATACCCCCCTGATTGAAAAGGAGCCAGTGATCAGGAATACGTGGCAACAGTCACCACGAATCAACGACACGGAGTATCTTCTCGACGAAAACGTCGAGTTTGTCACAATACTCCTTGTTCATGTTGGGAATCATCACCCGATGCAACGGCAAGCCCTTGACAAAGTTTCTGTTGATATCGAGGACAAAGCACGGACTATCGCCGCCGCCAACAACGAGCCTGCCCTCGCCGTGGGCGATCGCATTACGCATCTTCTTCAGCTCATCCATCCATTTGTACTCACTCGACAACAGGTCGCCCACGATACTATCTCTCTCGGTCAACTCTCGGATGAACTTCCGCTTCATTCCGATATCCGTGCGTACGTTGGTCATTTCGTACTTTAGGTTAAGCAGTACGGCTATGGAATCCAAGCTAGCCACGCAGTCATATAGCCAATGGTAAAGGTGAAGCTTGACCATGAGCTGATCCATCCGAACAACGTCCTGCTCCACACAAACTTGATCAAGGTGAACATGGCCAAGTTTCTCAAGGATGTCGACTACCTCATCCGTGATGCGAGCTCCTACTCGCACTCTGCTATCAGATATTCGTGAAACGAGGTCGCGGTTCCATGCAAGGTTCGCTAGATAACTTTGGCCGTAGCCCGAAACGTATTCTGGCTCATCACAGATCGTGTATGATATTATCATTTTCTATTACCGCGCTGAAGAATGCCTTCCGAGAATAAGGCCCTTTTCGGGATTTGAGCCGATAGGGGGCGGGCAACGAGAGAAAGGGTTTTTGGGACGGACGGGAGCGCGGTTCGCCGACCACCTTCAGCCAACGATTATTCGTCGGAAGCTCTCTTTAGACGAAAAGGTATTATTGGGCCTATATCATGGAAGGCGCCATGGTGCATGAGAAGCAGATTGCCACGCTCAAGCACATAGCCCTGATGGGTGGTGTTCACGACTACATCGCCATCTCCTCTCGGGAGCTCGGCAATGTCCTCGAGATAAGCCAGCAGTCAGCATCCAAGAAGATCCTAGAGCTTCTGGGTGACGGTCTGATCGAGCGCGACCTCGGCGCTAGAAGACAGAGGATAAAGCTCACGGACAAGGGATTCGACCTGCTGCGAAAAGAGTACTCCGACTATCAGCGGATATTCGAGATGAAGGACCATCTAGTCATAATCGGAACAGTCACCTCAGGCCTGGGCGAAGGCCAGTACTACGTCAACCAGGAAGCCTATGCGGACCAGTTCCAGAAGAAGCTCTGGTTCAAGCCCTTCGAGGG
>CALMQK010000376.1 GCA_937872085.1 uncultured euryarchaeote | reverse complement strand
AGTGGGGGCAGAGGGATTTGAACCCTCATCGACGGGTTTCCTCCACGCGGAGAGCGACTCCGCGCGTTCTAACGGACATGGGTCATCGCTCCAGTTAGTCATCACTGGTCAGCTAACCCTTTGGAAATCATTCCCATAACTGGAGCCCGTAAGGATACCAGGTTACCCCATACCCCCATGGGGTTTGGATCAGGGAGCCTACTTCTTTCGCATCTTCTGAGCTCGCTTTCGCCTTCTCATCTTCTTCTTGCGCCACTTCCAGCGCTGCTTGCCGCGCTTCTTCCACGCTCTGGAGCTTCTCTTCATGCGTCAGACTCCCTATTGGACGATGGCCGTACATCGTTCCTTTTTATATTGTTTTGGGAGGGCCAAGCGGGCCGGTCGGGAGTTTCGGGCGTTTCGAGCGCCATTCGAACCCGAGACCACTGGCTGTCCTCGAGCCATCCAGGCTCCTAGAAGGCCAGTGCTATATCCTAGCTAAGCCACCGGCCCATCTGGCCGCTTTCTGCATTAGGCAGTGCGTTATTAAACCTTGGGCGGCCGCAAATCGAACATATCCAGCTGGGGTCGGGATATCCAGGAGCCGCGCGTGCCTGTCAATCGTTATATCTTATGACTATGATGACGGTCCTGATGGCCGACGTGGAGATAGTCGAGCTGAAGAGGATGGACCTCAGGGGTGCCGTGGTCATCGACGGCTTCCCGAGCATAGGGCTCGTCAGCTCTATAGTGGCCAACTATCTCATCGCGCTCCTCAAGATGGAGTACATCGCGGTCATGGATTCCGATTCTTTTCCGACCCTTTCCCTGATCAGGAACGGGGAGCCGCTGGGGCCTGCAAGGGTCTACGCCAGGCCCAACCTGAAGGAGGGAGAGCAGCAGGTCGTGGTGTTCTCAACCGAGCTTCAGCCGTCGGCGAACCTACTCAGGGACATCGGGACCGCCATAGTGGACTACGCCATTTCGCGGAAGTGCAAGCTGATCATCTCGGCCGGCGGCCTGATCATCGAGAGGGAGGAGGGTGCGCCCCCAGACGAGAAGGGCGAGATAGCCGTTTACGGGGTCGGCAGCACTGAGTCCGCGAAGGCGCTGTTGATGAAGGCCGATGCAGAACCCTTCCTCGAGGGGGTCATATCCGGAACTGCTGGAGTCCTGCTGAATGAGGGCAAGAGGCGCGGGATGGATGTCGTCACGCTACTGGCAGAGGCGAAGCCTGACACGGCAGATGCGCGCGCGGCCGCTTTGATCTTGGCCGCTATCGACCAGATGGTCCTCGGGATGCACCTTAATGTCGAGCCACTCTGCAAGGAGGCGGAGCGTCTGGAGGCCCAGCTCAAGATCATCCACAAGGACGCCGAGAGGAAGAGCAGACCGCAGGTCTCGTCGGATGTCGAGGTCAGCTATCAATAGACCCCGTTAGTGGCAAAAAGTAGGCATTCTCTCGCAGCTTGTCCTAAAAGAATATCTATACTTTCAAGTATTCACGAATCAGAGCGCTATTAGTTGCATAAATTCCGAGGTATCTACATGGCAGCGAAAAAGGCTTCAATAAGGAGCGCCGAGGTCCCAGGACCGAATTCCATGGAGCTCGGCAAACTCAGGGAACAGTATATTTCGAAAGCCGTCGGGATAAGTCATCCCGTCTACATCGAGAAGGCCGAGGGCTCCATGTTCTATGACGTCGATGGCAACAGCTTCATCGACATGGGCAGCGGCATCGGTGTGCTGAACGTGGGCAACAGGCCCAAGGAGGTCGTGGCCGCAGTGAAGAAGCAGGCGGACAAGTTCCTACATGTGTGCTTCCAGGTCACGCCTTATGAGAGCTACCTGCGCGTCGCCGAGAAGCTCGCGAAGCTGGCACCCCACCCTGGCCTGACGAAGTCCGTCCTCTACAACTCGGGCGCCGAGGCGGTCGAGAACTCGGTCAAGATCTCGAGGGCGTACACCAAGAAGCTCGCGGCGTTCTCCTTCGTACACGCGTTCCACGGGAGGACGATGATGGCCCTTGCTCTAACGTCGAAGGACATGCCGTACAAGGCCAACTTCGGTCCCCTTCCGGAGACCTACAAGGTCGAGTTCCCGTACTGCTACAGGTGCCCGTTCGGAGAGGAGTGCGACTCGTGCGGGCTCGCATGCGCGGACAAGATCGACGAGAAGTGGTCCAGCCCGCAGTTCGAGGGCAAGGTCGCGTC
>CALMQK010000375.1 GCA_937872085.1 uncultured euryarchaeote | reverse complement strand
TGACCAATGCGAAGCTCGTGGGCGCCTTGAACCGCACGGTGAAACTGTTCAGGGCTTTGCTCGAAACCACGGTCGCGATGCAGGCCCCATCCGATCTCCCAGACACCCTGAAGACCATAGGGGAGCAACTGAACCAGCTCGTCCCGTTCGACGAGGTGAGCGTCTACTTGGTGGATTGGAACAAGAACCTGCTGAAGCCGATCTACGCCCAAGGCCGTTACGCGGATGAGGTGATGTCCGATACGGGGCCGATCTCGGGCCTGGCCGGGGACGTCGCGAGGACGGGCAAGGTCACAATCGTCGAGGATTCCGTTGAGGACCCGAGGGTAGAGGACATACCTGGGCTCGAAGACCTCGAAGTGCGGCAGACGATCATGGCGATCCCTCTCAAGGGCAAGAGTGGTACGGTCGAGGGAGTCCTGGAACTCTACCGGGACAAAAGCAGGAAGTTCACGGACGTAGAGTGGGCGGTAGCCGAGCCGTTCGCGTCGCATGCCGCGATGGCTCTGGAGAACGCGAAGCTCAGGGACGAGCAGGCGCAGAACTTGGTGGTCGCGCAGAAGTCCTACGAGGAGATGAAGGACCTGGACAGGATGAAGGACAGCCTCGTCGACACCATCTCGCACGAGCTCAGGACCCCGCTGACGATGCTCCTCGGATACCTCGAGATGCTCTCATCTGGCATGTACGGCGACGTGACTCCCAAGATGAACGAGAAGTTCAACAACATGCTCGAGCAGGTGAAGAGGATCAACGTGCTCGTCGCGACGATGCTCGAGATGTCCAGGTTGCAGAACAAGACGCTCAAACTCGACTTCGGGAAGGTCAACCTCGCGATGGTCGCCAGGGAAATCCTGTCTGAAATCGAACCTGACATAAAGGAGAAGGGGCACACCGTGTCGGTCCTGTTCGGGAACGACCTGCCCATCGTCGAGGCTGACAGGATGAGGATGCACGACGTGATAGAGAACATGATCAGCAATGCGATCAAGTACACCGATCCTGGAGGTAAGATCGTCATCGGGGCGGACATCCTGGAAGGGAGGGTCCACATATGGGTGAAGGACAACGGCGTCGGAATATCGGACGAGGAACAGCCGAAGCTGTTCGACCGGTTCTTCCTCGCGGACGCGGGGCTCACGAGGGGCGACAACCGCGTCGGCATAGGCCTCTACACGAGCAGGGAGGTCGTCAGGAGGCACGGAGGGGAGATGTGGTTCGAGAGCAAGAAGGGCGTGGGGAGCACTTTCCACATGGCTGTGCCTTTCAAGCAAAAATGATTTGGACATGCATCATTTTGAGCAAACTCGCATCAATCAGACCTTCAAATAGCGCTTTTCTAAAAGAAACATGAGAATGAATGGAAAAGGTTTCTGAGAACTCCGATCCGTCCTCGTCACAGCTCGCAGTAGAGCTTCTCGAACGTCTCGGGGTCGGGCCACGACGGGTCCTCCATGAGGTACTTGTGCATGGCCTTCGCGGCCCTCTTGCCGTCCCCCATCGCGAGGATGACGGTCGCGGCGCCTGATGCGATGTCGCCTCCCGCGAACACGCCCTTCTTCGAGGTCCTGCCCTCGGGGTCCACGGCGATCGTGCCCTCCTTCTTCGTCCTCAGATCGGGCGTCGTCATCGGGACCAGCGGGTTCGGGCTCTGCCCTATCGCGATGAGCACGGTCTGCGCGTCAATTAGGAACTCAGAGCCTGGGATCTTGATCGGCCTTCTCCTCCCAGATGCGTCCGGTTCGCCCAGCTGCATCCTGATGGCCTTGACCTGCTTGACGTTCCCGCACTCGTCCCCTATGAACTCGAGAGGCGCGGCAAGCAGCTCGAAGTAGACCCCTTCCTCGTGCGCGTGGTGCACCTCTTCCTTCCTCGCGGGCAGCTCGGCCTCTGACCTTCTGTAGAGGATGACCGACCGCTTGGTGCCGAGTCTCAGGGAGGTCCTCGCGCAGTCCATGGCGACGTTTCCGCCACCGATCGTCACGACGGTATCGCCCACCCTTATCGGGGTGTCGTACTCGGGGAACTTATAGCCCTTCATCAGGTTGACCCTGGTAAGATACTCGTTGGCCGACAGGATACCGTTCAGGTTCTCGCCTACGAGGTTCGTCCAGTCCGGCAGGCCAGCGCCTGTCCCGATGAAGACTGTATCGTAGTCGTGGAGCAGCTCATCGACCGTGTCGAGCTTGCCGACCACGTAATCGTTGTGTATCTCGACGCCCATCCGCTTGATGTAGTCCACTTCCGCCCTGACGATCTCCTTCGGGAGCCTGAACTCGGGGATGCCGTAGATCAGGACGCCGCCGCAGTATTGCAGGGCCTCGAAGACCGTGACTTTGTGACCGAGTCGTGCCATTTCACCTGCGACCGTGAGCCCAGCAGGTCCACCGCCGACGATGGCCACCTTCTTTCCTGAGGGCGGAGGGACCTCGATCTTCCCGGTCTTGCCCTGCTTCCTCTCCCAATCGGCGAGGAACCGCTCGAGCCTTCCGATCCCGACCGGCTCGTTCTTCTTCCCCACTACGCAGTTCCCCTCGCACTGGTTCTCGTACGGGCAGACCCTGCCGCAAACGGCTGGGAGGCTCTGTTTCTCTCTGAGGATCTTGACGGCTTCCTCGAAGTTACCTTCCTGGACCTTCTTGATGAAGCTCGGGATGTCTATCTCGACCGGGCAGCCCTCCGTGCATAGCTTCCTGTTCGGGCTGCGTTTGCACTGGAGGCATCTCTGCGCCTCGGCGATGGCGGTCTCCGCATCCTGTCCTAGAGGGACCTCGTTGAAGTTCTTGACCCGTTCCTTCGGGTCCTGCTCGGGCATCGGGTACTTCTTGGGAACGATCTTCTTGGGCTTCTTCTCCTCCTCTGCCATTCACTTCGCCTCCTGGAATCTCTTCAGGGAGATCTGTTCCTCCGGGATGTACCTCTTGTTCCTGGCCATCAGGTTCTCGAAGTCCACCTTGTGCCCATCGAACTCGGGCCCGTCGACGCAGCCGAACTTAGTTTGGCCGTCGATGATGACCCTGCACGACCCGCACATCCCCGTGCCGTCGACCATTATCGGGTTGAGGCTGACGACCGTGTGAATGTTGTGTGGCTTCGTGATGTTCGCGATGACCTTCATCATGATTATCGGGCCGACCGCGTACACGA
>CALMQK010000374.1 GCA_937872085.1 uncultured euryarchaeote | reverse complement strand
TTCTTAGGGGCAACGGTCGAGACCGAGACGTTGAGTCCAGGTGCCGCGTACTCGAGCGGGAGCCTCGTCATCGCATCGAGCACATCCAGGTTCAGCGAGGGTTCGCCCATCCTCGCGAACTGTATCTTGAACTTCGGGATCGGCACATGGCCATCAGGGAACCTCTTGCGGACGAGATAGTCTATCTGGGAAAGGATCTCATCTGAAGTCAGCTTGCCAGCGAAGTCCCCACCAGCATCGCACATCCTGCACTTGATCGGGCAGCCGAACATGGACGAGACGATGAGCACCCATTTCTGCTCTCGCGGGAGCGGAGGCTGGACGGATTCCACGAACTCCACCAGGTGTTGCTTTCCTGAGACGCCCTCTTCCCGCATCTTCGCGACGTAGACCTTTGCGAGGTCGTCATTCCCGTACTCGGCTATGACTCTCATCCGCTCACCTTCCTCCCAGGTACTCTTCGACCAGCATCGCGGCGCGTATGCCGTCCCCTACGGCGATCCCTGTCTGCCTCTGCTTGTCTCGGACGACGTCGCCAGCAAGGTACAGCCCTCGGACGCGAGTCTCTGGAAGTCCTTTCCTGCTCGCGCTTGCCTCACGGCGAAGGCTCGGGCTTAGGACCTCGATGTTCGGTACTCGGCCGCATGCCATCAGGAGCATGTCACCGGCCAGTTCGAGTTCGGACGCCCCTGCACCGCACACGAGAATCAATCCGTCCTTTGCGCGTCGGACCGCTCTCGGGGACGCCCCGATCACGACCTCGATGCCCAGCGCCTCCGTCCTTTCTCGAAGAAGTGTGAGGCAGCATGGTTCCGAGCGGGACACCAACAGTATCTGGGCTCCGCGCTCTTTCAGGCCTAGAGCGTAGTCGAAGGCGGCGTCGCCGCCACCAACGATGATCAACCGTTTTCCCCTGAGCGACGAGGGGAGTTCGTGCAGTTCGCTGAACACTCGTTTTCCAGCCAACTCTGTTGCTCCTTTGATCTCTACCTTCGCCGGTCGCGTGCCCGTTGCTACTATCACCGCTCGGGAAATGCGGTCTCCTAGACCGCTCTTGATCTGGAACCCCCAACGCACGCGTTTGACCGACCGCACCTCGGTACTCGTGACCTTGGCTCCGACTATACGAAGCTGGTCCTTGAATCGAGTCGCCAGGTCCCGGCCTGGAATGCCGTCAGGGAAACCTGGATAGTTCTCGACCCAGTTCGCGCTGCGAAGCAATCCCCCGGGCTCACCTCTCTCCAGGAGAACCGGCGAAAGCCCTGCCCGTTGAAGATAGATGGCGGCAGACATCCCCGCGGGTCCGGCCCCGATGATAGTCACTTCTTCTTCAACCATTTGACCACCTCCGAGGTTGTGACTGGGATGGCGAAGCCATCCGTTAGCGTCTTGATGCTAGAGACATGGAGATCCTCGGTCTTGGATGCGGTCCCATCCACGACGAGGAATACATCGAAGTCGCGCATGAACGCGTCCCGAGCCGTGGATTCACAGCAGAGATGGGTCATGACGCCCGTGATGACGATGCTCGAGACGGACACGGCGCCCAGATGTTGTAGTAGATCCGTCCCGACGAACGCGCTGTAGCGGGTCTTGCGCAGGACCTTCTCTCCCTTCTTGGGAGCGAAGCGCGGGTCGAGCTCTCCCGCCTTGTCGCCGTCCCTGACGACATCACCCCACCATCTCCCCATCGCTCCAGCGCTCTCGGATGGCTTCGTCGCGTGCCTGGTGAATATGATAGGCAGCGAGCGCTTCCGATACGCGTCAATGAGGTCTCGGACATTGCCGATGATGTTCTCCGCCTCGGGCAAGTAGGAATGTGAGGATCTATCGAGGAACAGCCCCTGCATGTCGATGACCAGGAGCGCGGACCCCTTAGGAATGAATCGATGATTCGCAGTCCTGTGTCTGCTCATATAGGGCTTGGCCAGACGAACGTAGCCTGTCGCTTTTCCATCGGAGCTTCGAGCTTTCAAAGGCCAGCCTCCCTCTCTCCGTTTCCTGGATTGAGAGGCTGGAAACTCGGAAAAACAATGCCTCTGGCTAACGCGAATACAACCGACGCTAATCTACTTTTTGAGCGCTTCATCGTCGGCTTGTTTGATGCACTTTTTTCAAAAATTTGTTTGGAGGCGTTCGCCTACTGACCTCTTACAAGGATGCACCTTTTCGCTTCTTCTCTCCTCGATTAGGTATAGAATTGTCCAATAAGGTTATAAATAGTACATTGCACATCATATCTGACCATGAACCAACGGGGGGATAGCTTTTGGGGCTCATGCAAACGAGACAGCGCGAGCTGTTCGTCCAACCCCGCATCTCCCCACCAGCGTGTCCATTGAAGAGAGCCTCAAGCTCGACCCAGTATCGATCTTCTCATCGTTGCGGGAGCAATTCCCTGGCGAATGCTTCCTTCTTGAATCCGTGGAGGGTCCGCAGAAGGTCGCGCGATACTCGTTCATCGGCGTGGATCCGATCTCGGTATTCACTTCGCAACACGGTCAAGTCGTGGTCGATGGCGAATCGATCCACGCAACGAACCCCTACGAAGCACTACGCGACCACTTCAAGTCGATGAGGTGCGGGGCCTCAACTGTCGCGCCCTTCTCAGGCGGGATGGTCGGTTATGCCGGGTACGGAATGGTCCGGCACTTCGATGGCATCGAGGAACCGAGGACCGAGGACAGCCACACCCCGGAGCTCTACTTCGTCCTCCCGAAGCATCTCGTGTGCATCGACCATCTGAACACCAGGACGCTCCTGATCTCTCACGGGAACATGTCAGACCTGAAGGACGCCCTCGCGAAGATGAAGCCGACGGAACGAGCCGAGCTGAGCATCACCGATGGGCGCTCCAACACGACGCAGAGCAAGTTCGAAGGGATGGTCTGCGACGCGAAGGAGAAGATCCTGGACGGGGAGATATTCCAGGTCGTCCTGTCAAGACGGACGGACTTCGACATCAAGGGGGACCCACTCGGGATGTATTCGATCCTCCGGTCTCTCAACCCCTCGCCTTACCTGTTCTATCTCGACTTCAACAAGCTCCAGCTGCTCGGGTCGTCCCCTGAGATGCTGGTCCGTCTCGAAGGGACGAAGCTGACGACGAGGCCGCTGGCAGGCACCCGTCCGCGCTCGCACGACGTGGAAGAGGACGAGAAGCTGAAGATCGACATGCTCTTGGACGAGAAGGAGAGGGCGGAGCACGTGATGCTGGTCGACCTCCACAGGAACGACATGGGCAGGGTGTCCAAGTTCGGCACCGTCAAGGTCACCGAGCTGATGTCCGTGGAGAAGTACTCCCATGTCCAGCACATCGTGAGCAATGTCGAGAGCGAGATCAGGGAGGATCTGGACGCGTTCGACGCACTCAAGTCCTGCTTCCCTGCAGGCACGGTGACTGGAGCTCCCAAGATACGCGCGATGGAGATCATCAGCGAGCTCGAAGCTGCGCGGCGAGGACCATACGGCGGGGCGGTCGGGTACTTCGACTTCACGGGCAACATGGACTTCGCGATAACCATCCGCTCGATTGTCGTGAGCGGAAAGAAGGCGAGCATCCAGGCCGGTGCTGGAATAGTTGCCGACTCTGTCCCTGAGAAGGAGTACATGGAGACGGAGCACAAGATGGGCGCGACGCTCCAGGCGATATCCTCCTCGAACGGAGGCCGTGCCGGATGACCAGGATCCTGCTGATAGACAACTACGACTCGTTCGTCTACAACATCGCGCAATACCTTGGGGAACTAGGTGCGGACGTGGTCGTCGAGCGGAACGACTCACCTAAGCTCGACGAATTCATCGGGAAGGTCGATGGATACGTCATCTCGCCGGGGCCAGGCCATCCGAAGGACTCGAACCGCAGCCTGGAGGTCATCTCCAACGACGGATATGGCAGGCCGGTGCTTGGAGTGTGCTTGGGCCACCAGGCGATCGCGATGGTCCACGGCGGCTCCATAAAGAGGGCGCTCGAGGTCGTCCACGGGAAGCTCAGTAGGATCTCGCATTCCGGTGATCCTCTCTTCGCAGGCATCCCTCCTCAGTTCAATGCGACGAGATACCATTCTCTGATAGTGAGCGGGGACGGCCTTCCCGACTCCATCGAGGTGCTCGCGAGGACCGACAAGGACGAGGT
>CALMQK010000373.1 GCA_937872085.1 uncultured euryarchaeote | reverse complement strand
CGAGTCAAGATGTTGCGGCGCCGGAGCTGGCCTTCAATCGGCCTTCCCCAAGCTATCAAGGGAGCTGGCTGCGAAACGTGTGGCGGAGGCGAAATCGACCGGAGCGACCACGCTGGTTACCTCCTGCCCCTTCTGCGAGACCCAGCTGAGGACCGTACCAGGGATCAAGGTGGCGAACTTGATGGAGCTTCTGCTCGACAACGTCCATGACAACGAAAGGAAAGGGCGAGCCTCTTAGTGGCGCGCTGGAAGATGCACTGCTCATCCTACTAGCTCGTAGGTGATTCTTTCCCGGTCCTTCCCCTTGTTCTCCCGCTTCACGATCTTCATCTTCCCGATCTCGGACAGCGAGCGCACATGCGTCCCGGCGCACGGGCAGACATCGAACTTCTCTATCGTGACTATCCTGAGGTCCTTAACGGATTTCGGGAGGAGATCGAGGTTGGCCCTCTGGGCATCGATGTTCTTCTCGAGTTCCTCTCTTGCGGTCGTGCATATCTCGACCTTGGCCCCGCCCACTAGAATGTCGTTGCACTTCCGCTCGACCTCGGCGACCATCTCATCGGTGAACTTGACCGGGGCGAAATCGATCCTTGAACGGTCATGGTAGAGTTGGTTCCCGACCGTGCGCGCCTTGTACAGATCGTAGACCACTCCGGATATCACGTGCTGAGCGGTGTGCATCTTCATATGCGCGAGTCTCCGCTCCCAGTTGATCACGCAATGGACCTTGTCGGGAACCAGGTCCGGGTTCTGCACCAGGTGATGCCGGATGCCTTCCTTCTTCGTGACCTCCTTGACCTCCGCCCTCCCGCCCTGCCACTCGAGAAGCCCGGTATCCGAAGGCTGTCCTCCACCGAGTGGATAGAAGGCGGTCCTGTCGAGCACGACGTAGTCGAACCCCCGTTCGATGACCGAGGCGTCGAACTCCCTGATGTAGTTGGATTCGACATCCTTCATGTAGAGCAGCTCGGTATTCTCCGCCATGGAACACACTAACCTGTTGGAAACCGAAAAGGAAAGGGTTGCGGAAAAGGTTTGCGTCTATCTGCCTATCCTTCCTTGGGCGCGCCGCAGTTGGGGCAAGAGTGCATGAAAGCCGGGTACTGCACGTTGCAGTTCTTGCACCTCATCATCGGTGTCTGGTGCGCATGGTACGGCTGCTGTCCATGGGCTGCCGGCTGCCCAGCTGGGGGCACTTGGACCGGTGCCACTGGGGCCGGTGGAGGCGCATACACGGGCTGCTGGACCGCGACTGAGCCTTGCGCATACGGGGCATATCCCGTGGGCTGCTGCTGCACAATCGCATCCCCGAGCTTGGCGTACGTGAGTATGAGGAACAGCGACGGGAGCACGAACCCGATCATGCCGAATATGATCCATATTATCGTGTCGTTCTTCGCGTCGTGGAACCTTCCCTGGTCTATCGCGTCTATCACGGTTCTCCTCATGAACACGGCCGCGAGGAACAATATGACCATCGCGAAGAACCCGAATATCCCGATGACAAGCTGGCCTCTTGAGCCCCCGGTCGCCGAGAGCGTGACCATGACGATCGCGATTATGAACCACACGAAAGCCATGAGGAAGAACATGATCTGTCCCCACCACGCGAACCTGCGACCCTCTGCTACGTCTCGCGGAAGCCATGGTGGCGTGGCTCCAGGGGCCATGATTGATCCCATCGGACTCGGACTGCTCATTTTCGAATGCCTCCTCTAATTCATCCCTTCTTCAGCCGCCTTTCGACGGCTACCGTCAGAATCGTGCTGGGCGTATTTAGGCTTATCTGGTCGTGGCCAGAACCAGCTCGCGAGCCAGGTCGGCACTTGTGAGGCTCAATCCATCAAGCCAGCGAGTCGGTCGACTTCCTCGATCGCTTCGACAACCATCATGGGCGACACGGGGAACGGCATGCTGGTCATCGAGTCGTTCGGGTCGCAGGCCTTCTCAGCCACCTCATGCAGCCGCCTGCGATCGACGGTACCCAGGTCTGCCAGCCTGGTCGGCAGGCCGAGCGATCTGCACCAGCGCACGACGCGCTCGATCTCCCCCATGGGCCGCTTCTCGAGGACCATTTGGACGAGCGTCCCGAAAGCGACTATCTCCCCATGCTTCCGCCTTATGCCCGGGATCATCGTGAAGCCGTTGTGGATTGCATGGGCGGCCGCGCAACCGCCCCCTCCGAACCCGAACCCGCTCTGGAGCTTGATGGCCTCGACCACCGCTTCCACCGATTCCGTTATCTTGCCCGCTTCCACGTCCTTCTTGGCCTGCAAGCCATGGGTCATCAGCGTGGAGAAGCATCGCATGTTGACCTCCAGTGCCGCATTGGTGGCGAGTTCGCCGGCCTTCTTGGCCCGCTGGGTCGCCGCGTACGCGGGTTTCTCGAAAGCGCATGCAAGCGCGTCGCCCATCCCTTGGACTATGTACTGTGGTGGGGCCCTCGCGACGACCTCGGTATCGACTAGGACCAGTACCGGAGGTCTGCTGAGGTAGAGGTCCTCGATGAACTTGTGGTCCTCGGAGAAGATGACCACGTCTGCCATCCCGTCCGCGTTCGTCGCACATTGCGTCGGCACCGAGATGATGGGCACGTGGAGTCTCTCCCCGACGCCTTTCCCCGTATCGACGGCCTTTCCACCGCCACAGGCCACGATCAAGTCAACGTCGAGCTCCTCGGCCTTCGAGGCGATGGCCTCGATCTTGGCCTTTGTGGACTCCGTCACCGAGTCGTCGAAACCCGCAAGGGGCACGCCGGCCGCGAGCAGGCTGGATTGGATCCTCGCCCTGACCTTCGAGAAGCTCGTCCTTCCCGAGACAGCGTATGGCCTCTCGCCGTACTGCTTCACGAAAGTCCCCAGCTGGTTCAGCACTCCTGGCCCCTGGACGTACTTCGAGGGCAGGATGATCTTCCTGGCACCGCTCTCTGGCAATACAACACCTCTCAAAACAACTAGCTGACCCGTCCATGGCTTACCTGCATTTCAAGGTTGTGCACGAGGGAGACTGTGGACCGCCAAAATCGTGGAAGGTCGCGATTCGGCGTCCGCGGAGTCACCAAATGGGAGTTTGACCGCAAAGGCATAAGTAGAACCAATTTCTAATACCCGCTCAGAAAAAGCCGAACTTGGACTGCTGGTCCATAGCCGGAAGAGACCGTGAAATCGATGAAGTACGAAGACTACAAGGAGCTGTATTCTCAGCTCAAGCAACCCTCAGACATAGACTTTCTCGCGAAGAAGCTGAGGATAGACCGCGAACTCCTGTTGGTTCTCTACACGCAGAGGACGGTCCGGGACGCTACCCGGAGATTCTACATCGTGAAGAAGGACATGAAGAAGATCGCGAAGGAATGGCACCATGGAACGTCCATCGCGAGCATCGCGAAGATGATCAACTTCCCGCCCGTCCTGCTCGGGCTGATGCTCGGAGCGGAGATAGGGCTTCCCAGAAAACAGTTCTGGAAGTACGTAAGGAACCCGGAATCGTGCCATGACAAGAGGCTCAGGAAGGAGCTTCAGCAGATGGCGGACGAGGACCTGATATACTCGCCCAAAGGCTCACAGGTGCAGACCGACAGGGGGGTCTGGGGCGAGAAGAGGCTCGAGGACTGGCTCGACAGACGCGAGCTGAAGTACAGGACCGAGGTGCAGCTCAGGGCCACACACACGAAGACCCCCGACTGTCTCCTGGACAAGCCGATCCAGATCAACGGGAAGAAGGTCCACTGGATAGAGTCGAAGGCTTCTTTCGGGGACGACATTGAGCTGAGGAAGAACGCCCGGAGGCAACTGAAGCCATATACCGATCTTTTCGGCACGGGAGCGGTGGTATACTGGTTCGGATTCGTCGAGGGCATCGAGCCTCCAGAGGGCGTCGTGCTCCTCCCCGGCACATACTTCGATGAGTGCGATCGAAACGAACCAATTGGCAAACATTATTAACTCTTGACGCTCGTAATTTCACGTGTGACGCGTGACTCTGGCAAGTACATCTCAGCGGGAGACCTTGAGAAATTCAGCTATTGTCCCCTGAGCTGGTGGCTGAGCACGGACTTCGAAGGAGAGACCGAAAGCCTCGCCCACGGCATCGAGGAGCATGAGAAGCTCGGCAAGTCCCTGTGGAAGATCG
>CALMQK010000372.1 GCA_937872085.1 uncultured euryarchaeote | reverse complement strand
GAAGATCCACGGGGGACCAGAGGGAGAAGAAGTTCAGCCCCTCGACGGCACCAGTGTCGCCATCATAGACGTTCGCCTCGTCCGCTCGGTCGAGTTTGCCAGCGGCGTATCGTGCGAAGACATCGGAGATTCCAGGCTCCTCGCCCATACCGACCATGGCCGTGGTCCCGGCATCCTCGCACATCTTTGAGCACCTATCGAATTCAGGTCCAGTGCTGTCCATTGGCATCCCGAAGTCGAGGTAGTTGGCTCCCACCTTCGCTGCGACCTCCAATGGGATCATGTTCAACCTCCAGGGCATGGTCGCTATGACGATGTCGCAACCCTTCAGGAGCGCGCGAAGAGCCTTCTGGTCAGTCCCGTTGACCTTCTGAACAGTGATTCTGTCGTTGCCCAGGCGATCCGCCAGGGCCTGCGCAGCATTCGGTCGCGCATCAGCTAGGACGAGCTCGTCGACCTTCGGGTTCCTGGCTAGATGCTCGGCGCAAACCAATCCACAGACCCCGCATCCTAACTCCACGATCCGAATCATAAACAACCTCTTTCAGGGCCTCTTGAATCTAGTTTCTTGTACACCTGGGTTAATCACATGATGATATTACATATTTCCGCAAGCCCCGAAGACCCGCTTCAGGGGGACGCATCTCGCTCTCTGCAACGACCGTAGGGTTGATGGACGAGCTTATGCCCGAGCTCAGATACCGCTATGCGCTCCCGACGTCTGGATGGTCAACGAGTACGGCAGAAAGTTCGTGACATGCACCTCCGGTCCCCTGGGTCTGCCCTATCCCATAGTTGGCACGTACCATGTTAACGTGTAGCATCAGCACATGGTTCGACAATGAAATCGTTGATGACCTCTTGCACTAGATCAAGACGTGATTCTTCTCTATCTCCTAAGAATGGAGATCTCTTGCGCACTTGTTCCTGTGTTAGGAGGAGGAAAATATGGAAAGAGAGTTCAGCGTAAAGCTGCAGAACAGGTCAGGAGAGCTGGCACGGGTGACTGAGGCCCTGCAAAAGGATGGCGTGAACATACGCACAATCTCGACGGAGCCTCATGCCGGAGTGGTGAGGATCGTCACCTCCGACCCCGAGAAGAGCAGACAGAGCCTCAAGCGATCAGGCTTGGAGTTCTCGGAGAGGAATCTGCTGGTTGCCAAGCTCGAAGACAGGCCGGGAGAGCTTGCCCGAGTATCGAGGGCTCTCGCCAAGGAAGGTATCAACATTGATGCCGCGTACATGCTCGACAAGGACTCGAAGCATGTGCACGTAGCCCTTGCTGTCAGCGACGAGGACAAGGCAAGGAACATACTGAAACTGTGATTCCACAGCACCCTGCCAACAAAACCCTTTAGCTCATTCTCTTTCTCTCCGAAATCGACCCGCACGGGTAAGCCTGGAAGCCCATCACGCCATACGGGAAGAAACCTTATGCCGACCCACTAATACTGCCCCAGGTGAGGATTTGGTTAATTGTCCAAAATGTGGTGTGCAGCTTCCCGAGGGAGCTAGATTCTGCAGCTCTTGTGCATCTCCGATCTCGTCGGCTTCCAACCTGGTCACGGGAGCTCCTGCTCTGCAGCAAAAGCAATCGCCTATCTGGTACCAGAACTACTATCGCATCAGGAAGAAGGTCGTGGCAATCGCCAACCAATACTGGATAGAGGATCAGCAGGGAAGCCCCCTTGGCTATACGAAGCAGAAGCTCCTCAGGCTGAAGGAGGATATTCGCGTCTACACCGACGAAAGCATGAACACTGAGCTGTTCAGACTCCAGCAACAGCAGATAATGGATATGTGGGGGACTTTCGCCATCATCGATTCCGGAACGAATGTCTGCGTGGGGAAGCTGAAGAGACAGGCCCTCTCGTCAGGACTGGTCAAGGATGAGTACCTCCTCCTCGACCCCAATGGGCAACAGGTCGGCAGGGTCGTCGAGTCCGCGGGGCGAGGTCTGGCAAGGAAGTGGATACCAGGCGGAGGGCTCATACCCGAACACGTTGCCGTCGAATTCAATGGCCAGGAGGTTGCCCAGATAAAGCAGCAATTCAAGATCGTCGGCGATATCTGGGAGGTCGATTGCAGCCGAGTACCCGCCCAATTCGACAGACGCGTCCTGCTCGGGTGCATGATAATCATGGGCATGATCGAGCGACAACGGAAGTAGCCCACAGGCGACGATAGGGTTGCGATACGGGCGCGACCCCGCTATCGCGGCATGGGGAACGGCGCTCCGCATCTCAGGTGAAATGTTTATCAGGCCGCCCCCAATATGCTGTAGTCGATGACCTCGGAGATCAAATGCACCAATTGCGGCACCATCAATGTTGGCGAGCTGATGAGATGCAGGGTTTGCAGCCATCCTCTGCACTTCACTGAAGCCGATGTCCGAAAATGCCCTCAGTGCAGCTCCATGGCGACTCCGATCGGAGAAGAGACCTGTATTTCGTGCGGTTGGAACTTCGCGGCCACTCAACAGGTCCCGCCGAAACTGGCGCCGGAAATCAAACCCGCAGATTGTGAGCATCCAGCAGAGGCGGAGCTCCACACAGTGAGGTCATTGAGCGTGGACCTCGCTGTGATATTCATGCTGCTCGCCGGAGGGTTGGGCATCATCCATGCGCTTCTGGCCGCATTGCCAGATACCAGCCCCGAAATACTCTCGAACTACGGAAGCATCATACCCGCGGGGAAATTTCTGAACGACGTCCTCCAGGATCATGTCGCCGTATCTATGCTCATGTTCGTGTTCGGTGCCCTGTCCATCGCCTTGAGCATGACGGCGCTCAAGAGGAGCAGCTATGCCGGTGCGGTCGCGGGGGCGGTCTTCGGGATCTTGTCGATCGGCTTCCTTTTCGGCGCCTTCTTCGGACTGATGGCGCTCATCCTATTGGCTATCTCCAAGAGGGAATTCCTTCTCGAATGCTACTGAAGTCTTCAGAGGCTCGAGCAAGGGCCATCGCTAAGGCACTCGGATGAGGACGGCAAATCAGCCCCTTCCGTGGGATTTCTGTTCAGATGTTGAGAGCACGGGTTCTGGGAGCGACAACGATATATACGCCACAAATCCGTGAATATCATGGAAAAGCCTGAGGGTGCCTTTCCCCCGAAAGAGCACCGTCGGCCAAACCTCCATGAGGGATTCTGGGATGAAGAGAAGAAGACTCTATGTTGGCATACTCGCGGTATTTGTATTGTGTGCGCTGATATTGACAAGCCTGTCTGGCATGTTCGCCCCCACGCCGAGCAAGAGCAGGACGGCCTCGAACGATGGCTGGATTCAGGGTACGGTCACGAACGGCACTGGCCCAATAGATCACGCATATATGCTGTACTTCATGTCGTCGGGCTCGGGCGGACCTATCGCATCGGCGTGGACTGACGCAACCGGCCATTACAACCTGACGGTCCTAGGCGGGATTACGTATATGGTCATCGCATTCAACGGCAGTTACTACACGGCGGGCGGCGGTGCTGCGCCAGCAGCGGGACAGTCGGTATGGCTCAACCTGACAATGAGTCCCATCGCTCCCTTGGTCGCGGATGTCATCCTCACTGGCTATGTGCTCGATGGCGCTGGCAACCCCGTCCTAGGGGGGAACGTGGCTGGATACGTCAACGACCCGATCACCATGGGCCAAGGAGCCCCGATGTACGGGAACATGACCACTGCAGACCCAGTTACGGGGAGATACACGGTGAACGTCATTCCGGGAACAGCCGGTGGAGGAGTCGCGGCATTGGATTTCCCCGGGTACCCGTTCATTGACAACACGACCATGAATCCCTTTGTGTCCG
>CALMQK010000371.1 GCA_937872085.1 uncultured euryarchaeote | reverse complement strand
TCCAAGAAGTCGTGGGCGGTGTTCTCCATGGACATGGGCAGGTTCGTCAGGAAGTTCGACCCCATCACCATGATCAGGATGTCCTTGGACAGGCCTAAGGGGTACGAGCATGCCGCAGTCCCGGTATCGGACAAGAACAAGGGCATGCTGCTTGGGCTGTTCTCCGAGTACTATGACGAGTCGATGCTTCAGGCAAGGTTCCGGCTCAGGAAGTTCAGGGCGGACAAGAACTACTCGATATTCACGGTTGATGGCGGGTTCGTGATCAACAGGCTCGAGGGCGACATCGGTCTCATATATGACATATACGTGAGCCCCGCGCATCAGGGGAGAGGTCTCGGGAACGAGCTCATGAAGTGCGCTCTCACGGACTTCAACGGTAGGATCTCGTCGTGCTACCTTCACACGAGCTATCCCAGGGCCAAGAGATTGTACGAGAAGTTCGGCTTCAAGGCGGTCTACTCACAGCTGGGCATTAGGCTGGACGAGCTAGCTCTGGAGCGTTCGAGCGCAAAGTAAAATAGACTGAACCCGATGACTAGGAATAGCCTCGCTCGAACTCGGAAAGGGGAGGGAGCTCTTGCTCGACAGGAACAGGGTTTTCGACATCGTGGATGGTTATGATCTCAAGAAGGCCAAGATTGGCGTGGTCGCGTCCCACTCCGCTCTGGACGTCTGCGATGGTGCCGTCGAGGAAGGCTTCAGGACGGTCGGGATATCTCAGGCAGGCAGGGACAAGACCTACGCGAGGTACTTCCGCTCGCAGCGCGACAAGGACGGGAAGGTCCTGAGGGGGGTCGTCGACGAGGTCCACACGCTGAAGAAGTTCGACGAGATGATGGACCCGAAGTTCCAGGCGATGCTGAGGAAGGACAACATACTGTTCGTGCCGAACCGGAGCTTCACATCGTATGTCGACATCACGGAGATCGAAGACAAATTCGAGGTCCCGCTCTTGGGCTCCAGGGCACTCCTGAGGAGCGAGGAGCGAGGGCAGGAGAAGGATTATTACTGGTTGCTCGAGAAGGCCAAGCTCCCTTACCCGAGGAAGTACGACGACCCGGCCGACATTGACAAGCTGGTGATCGTCAAACTGCATCACAAGGTCAAGAAGCTGGAGCGGGGGTTCTTCACGGCCGCTTCCGCGAAGGAGTTCAAGGAGAAGTCCAGGACGCTGATCTCGCAAGGCGTCATCACGGAGGAGGACCTCTCAATGGCCAGGATCGAGGAGTATATCATCGGGCCCGTGTTCAACCTCGACTTCTTCTATTCGCCGCTCGAGAGCAAGATGGAGAGGATAGAGCTGATAGGCATCGACTGGCGCTTCGAGACTTCCCTCGACGGCCATGTCCGTCTGCCCGCAGCGCAGCAGATGACGCTCGTTGGCGACCAAGCGCTTCCGGAATACACTGTCTGCGGCCATAACTCGGCGACCATGAGGGAGTCCCTCTTGGAGGGGGCGTTCGACCTCGCGGAGAGATACGTGAAGGCGACACAGGAGCACTTCGCGCCCGGCATCATCGGCCCGTTCTGTCTGCAGACTTGCGTGGACAAGGACCTGAAGTTCCACATCTACGATGTCGCACCTAGGGTCGGAGGCGGGACGAACGTGCACATGTGGGTCGGCCACCCATATGGCAACACGGTCTGGCGGACGAACATGAGCACGGGGCGGAGGCTCGCGAGAGAGGTCAGACGGGCGATCGAGACTGGCCAAGTCAAGAAGATCGTGACATAGTCTGCGTATCGTCGTACCTGCCCGTCTGGATGTGGGTACTGGCTATTGGCAGAGCCCCGTGCCCGGTAGCTAAAGCTTATAAAGGGGCAATCTATTGGCCGGAATACCTTTTTCCAGAGGGGGTCATGGTTTCGATTCCCAGGAGAGAGAGGGGAATTGCAATGAAGAGCTACGCAATGAGCAAGCTATCAGCCAGCTTTGTTGTGCTGGTAATGGCACTGTCAGCCCTGGTGGTGATCATGCCGAGCATGAACTCGGGTCAGACCACCTCGGACGTGAACATCTATGTGCCCGTCGCATCCGGCGGGATCCCAGTTACAAACGCTGTTGTGAACCTGACGGACGTGCACACAGGTGCCGTGACCGCCGCCATTTACTCGGCCTCTAGGACCTCCTACGTGGCTACGAACCCGGCTCCCGGCTACTACAGAGTCGACGTCAGCGCTGCCAACTACTTCAATCAGCCAGGCACTGCCTCGGTCGTCTTTGACGGGCTCAGGAACAAGACAGTGAACCCGGTGACGATGACACCGTTCCCGACGAAGAACCTCGTGTACAACGTCACAGTGAGGGCATCCGCTGGAGGCACCGTGACCGGTGCGCTGGTAGGATTCTACAACACCAGCAATAGGCAGTTCGTGTCGACTGCGGCAACGAACTCGCTCGGATTCGCGGTACTTACCATGTACAAGACGACAGCGGCAACTGACGTCAGCCTGGTCATCATGAAGAGCGGCTTCGAGACTTACTCGGCGGCAGGCATCGTCAACTCGAATGTGACGACCTCCATCGCTCTCGACGCATCGCTCAGTGTGGGCGCATTCGTGCAGGACTTCAACGGGAACCCGGCGCAGAACGTTGTGGCATATCTTATCAACACGGACTCTTCAGTCGTGTGGGCCAAGAGGGTCCTCAGGACGACTGGCAACCTGTTCTCGTTCGATGCATATCCTGGTACCTTCACGCTTGTCGTGGACGCCCCCGGGAACAACGCGGATGTTAGGTCCCTGATCGTGGCCGGGCCCGTCTCGCTGAACATCGCCCTGACCCAGCAGACACAGCGGGTCGAGCGTGTCGACATGGCCTTCGGAGGGAACTTCAGCCAGTTCTCGCTCGCGGTAGCCACCAAATGGTCCTACGACGATGCTTACCCCGGATTGATGTACAACGACCTAGGCAGCCTGAGGGCTCAGGTCGACCTGGTCATGGGAAACGG
>CALMQK010000370.1 GCA_937872085.1 uncultured euryarchaeote | reverse complement strand
CGAACTTGAACAGGTCGTTCGTCAGGCTGCCGACCTTGGCGCCTTCTATCTCCTCTCCTCTCTCGAACCCGCGCGCGGCAAAGCATGTCTCGCAAACGGCCGTTGTGGCGCCCTCCGATTGTATCTCTTGGAGTTCTTTACCAACATTGGGGAACCGCTTAGGGTTCTGCCCCTTCTTCACCGCGGTGACCCCCTCTCCGTACCCGAAGAGGTGGACTCGATATCCTTTGTCCAGGGCGGCCTTCGCGATCTTGACCGCGACATTGGCGTCCATCGCCATCATCGACCCGGTCCTGAATAGTATCGTTAGCGTCTTGGCCATGTCATCACCTCAGAGCGTGATGCTCCTCTCCGTGCGCTCCATCAAGCAATCGACCATCTCCGGATATCCGACGGCCTTTCCGAGCTTGAGGTCCGATGTTCCGAAGCCTCTCGCCTCTAGGTCCTCATGGGAAACGAGCACCTCGCCGGCCACCCTCCCCAGCCGGTCAGCAGCCGAGGTCTGAACGGCCTGGTATACTCCGTCCTCGAGCAGCAACGCGGTCGCATCCTGTCTATCGGCTAGCCTTTTCATTAGGTGCGTCGGGTCCAGCTCGACCGGGGACTTCAGTACGATGAACGCTGTCTTCGGCATCGCAATCACTGCTCAGCCGATGAACAGACTCACGTTCGACTCTTGGGCCATCTTCAGGAATGCGGCTGCTCCCAGGACCTTGACTCCAGGTCTGAGGTCGGCCTCCTTTACACCCATGAGCCCCATCGTCGTGCTGCACGCGTAGAAGTTGACGCCGAGCTCCATGGCCTGCTTCATCATCCCTTCGTAGTCTGGGATGCCCATCTTCTTCATGCGGCCTACTATCATGCCCGTGAAGAACCTCATCATCCCGGGCAGCTTCGGCTTCACGCCCTTCGTGAGTAGCTTCGTGCCGAAGAACGTGTAGAACACGTTCACCTCGCTCCCCATCGATGCCGCTGTCGTGCCGAGTATGAGCGGCATCATCGCCTTGTCGAACGTACCTTCGCTAACAACCATGCTCAACCTGTCTGTCATTTTGAATCACATCTCCTGATCCTTGCTCACTTGATCCTGATGTAGAACTTCAGTATCTTGCCCTCTTCCTCGGTCCCTATCAGCTGGTGACCGGTCCTGCTGCACCAGGCTGGGACATCTTCCTTTGCGCCCACGTCGTCCGACAGGAGTTCCAATACCTGTCCCGACTTCATTTCCTTGGCCTTCTTCGCGAGCCCCACGATCGGCATGGGGCACATCAGACCCTTCGCATCAAGCGTTGCGTTCTTGTCCAAGACAACAACCTTCCACGGTTATGACACTACCGTGCAAACCCGATTCGCTAGCGGCTAGATAAGCTTTTTCACGTCACATACACTGGCAAGGCGTAAGTGACAACGGTTAAGTATACTTCACGCACTACCGTGCGACATGGTGGAACCGCAGAAGATCCTGAGCGGGCAAGCATCCTGCCGCGACATAGTGAAATGCCTCTACAGGCTCACGGATTTCGAACTCGTGATATACAAGAAGCTCGTGAAGCAGGGTCCACAGAGGGCGGACGACCTCTCGCCCGTGCTGAAGAAGGATCGAAGCACGGTCTACAGGGCGCTCCAGAAGCTCGTTGCGTCCGGACTCGCCTTCAGGGACACGAAGTCGATCGAGAGGGGAGGTTACTACTACGTGTATTCCGCGGTGTCGCCCGATCAGCTCAGGACGAAGCTCCATAGGTGCGCGGATGACTGGTTCAAGAACATGAACGAAGCGATAGAGGATTTCGACCTCGCCTGAGATGTCCCCTGAGCCTCTAGCGTATTCTACGTAGTGAGGACGAGACGCCGCTCCGTCATCCTGAAAGACTTAAATCCTATCAACCGATTGTCCTTTGATGTCGACGGACTTCAAAGGAATGGACGTCGTGTCCATCCGTGATTTTTCAAGGGAGCAGATCGAGCATGTCCTCCGCCTGGCGGAGAAGATGGTGCCGATCGCGAAGGGGGAGGAAAGGAGCGTGATGCTCGAGGGACGCATCCTCGGGACGGTCTTCTACGAACCATCGACCAGGACGAGACTGTCCTTCGAATCGGCTATGTCTCGCCTTGGAGGCAAGTGCCTGGGGTTCGGGGAGCCGAAGATCTCATCAGTGGCGAAGGGCGAGACTCTGGCGGACACGATCAGGATGATCGATTCCTACTGCGACGCCATCGTCCTAAGGCACACGCAGGAAGGGGCTGCGAGGCTCGCCGGACACTTCGCCCGCAAGCCGGTCATCAACGCCGGCGACGGCGCCGGACAGCACCCGACGCAGACCATGCTCGACCTCTTCACCATCAGAAAGGAGAAGAAGAAGATCGAGGGGAACCACGTCGTCATCGTCGGGGACCTGAAGTACGGCAGGACGGTCCACTCGCTCTCGGAGGCTCTGGCGATGTTCGGCGCCGAGCTAACATTCGTCGCACCGCCGAACCTCCAGATACCGAAGGAGCACCTGAAGGCGATCGAGGCCATGGGCCACAAGCCCAAGATAAGCAGCACGCTCGGGGAGGCCCTCAAGGATGCGGACGTGCTCTACGTCACGCGGATACAGAAGGAGCGCTTCCCGGACCTCGCGGAGTACCAGAAGGTCGCTGGAACATACAGGATAGACATGCCCATGTTGAAGGACGTGAAGTCCGACCTGATCATCATGCACCCGTTGCCCAGAGTCGGGGAGATCGCCCCGGAGGTCGATGAAACGCCCCATGCGAAGTACTTCGAGCAGGCCTTCAACGGCGTGCCGGTCAGGATGGCTCTCCTTGGCCTCGTCCTGGGGGGACTGAAATGAAGGAGTTCAAGGTCACGCCCATCAGGAACGGCACGGTCATAGACCACATCACCATGGGCATGGCGCTCAAGGTGCTGAAGATCATCGGTGTGGCGGAGGACGTCAGCTCGACGGTCAGCGTCCTGATGCACGTCCCGAGCAAGAAGGCCGGGTGGAAGGACATCGTCAAGATCGAGGACCGGGAGCTGGACCCGAAAGAGCTCGACAGGATAGCCCTCATCTCCCCGAACGCCACGATCAACATCATCCGGGACTATAACGTGGCGGAGAAATTCGTCGTGGAGGTCCCGAACGTCGTCAAGGGCGTCATGAAGTGCTCCAACCCCGGCTGCATAACGAACCAGAACGAGCCCGTGGAGCCGGAGTTCGTCGTGGAATCGAAGAAGCCGATTACCCTCAGGTGCGTCTACTGCGACAGGCTGACTACGGAGATAGCCGAGAACATACAGTAGCCGCTGGTGATCCATGAGGCTGAAGATAGACCCGCTTAAGTGCGTGCGCTGTGGACTGTGCGAGGTCGCCTGCAGCCTCAACAGGGATTCCGTTCTTACTCCGATGTCCTCCAGCATAATGCTGCACGTGGATGACAAGGCCAACTACTTCGGCCTGGTCCTGAAGTCGGGTGGGAGCTGCCTTGTCCTCGCGAGACCGGAAGGGACTTCGACCGGACAGCAGGCTGGGGGCTCGGGAGGGCCCGGGGCGAAGCCGATTCTTCTCCGAGAGGCTTGTGACTTCTGTGAGGGGAGCCCGAGGTGCGCGCTGATATGCCCGACCCTCTGCATCACGGTGGTGGACTGATTGTATCTGCGGAACGGGAAGATCGGCATCTTCGACCTGGCATCGAAGGAGATCGGAGAGGAGGAGTTCGCAGAGGGAGACACATGGGAGAAGATGTCGTCGATATCCATCGCTGACGGTCTCGCATCCAAGCACGGCGAGGATTCGCTCATCCTCGGGACGGGTGTGCTGACTGGAAGCTTCGTTCCCGCATCCTGCGCTGGCATAGTCCGCGGACGAAGTGATGCCGATGGACGTCCGAGATTGATGCCGATCATGGGGTTCGCGGGGTTCGAGCTGAAGCTATCGGGTTTTGATTTCATTGTGATAAAGGGAGTCGCTGAGAGGCCTGGCTACTTGTGGGTCAGGGATGGGATGATAGATATCGTGAACGCAGAGGAGTTGCGCCCCCTGGATTCCTGGGCGAGGACTGACAAGGTCCGGACCGATCAGGGCGATCCGAAGATACAGGTCATCGCCGGTGGCGTTTGGTGTGATTCGAAACATCCACAGTCCCAGGCCATCGTCGACTATTGGGGAGGGGACGACAAGTCAGGGACCGGTGCGGAGCTCGGGAAGAAGAACCTGGTCGCGGTCGCTTTCAGGGGGATGGGAGAGCTCGAGCTCGCAGAGCCTGAAGGGCACTTCGAGGACGCCATCCTTCTGATGAGGGAACATGTCGTCAAGCTCGGGGAGAAC
>CALMQK010000369.1 GCA_937872085.1 uncultured euryarchaeote | reverse complement strand
GCTGGGATGTGCCAGCGCGATGCCTATGACAGAGGCCAGCATTTCCACGACCTTTATGGTCTGGATGTCGGGGAACTTGCCGTTGTTCATCCCTGAAATCTCCAGCCAACCCTTGAGTTCGTCCCCCTTCCCGTAGATGTAGATGTCGAGGTAGTCCCCCTCGATAGTGTCTTCGAGCGACTTGCGCTCCGAGAGAAGCATCAGGGGCTTGCTGTAAGTCTCTTCCTCACCGTTCACGTATGGGTTGTCCTCGGCGAGAAAGAGCCTTGTGTACTTGCTGATCTTCATGTACTTGTAGAGGGCTGGGTCGTCGAACTGTTCGAGCGAGTATGCCAGCTTCTTGTGCGCTTCCCACTCGGACTCCTCGAGCCCAGCCATCACCTGGTACCTGAACAGCCCGTCCTTGGGGTCCTTCAGGCCTATCGTGACCTCGTTCACGCAGAGTTTTGTGCAGATGGTGTTCGCGGCATCGTGGAGGAAATTGTGCATGTCCAGATCGGGGTCCGCCAGTTCAGTGATCAGCTCGTGGATGCAATCAATCGCGTTGGATGGGTTGCTGCATGAACATTGATAGTCAAACAACATCCTTCTCTTGATCAGTTCGGGGTTGACTGCCGTGCTTCCCATGGTTTCATGACCATATGGCTTCTCCTTCTATTCTGTCTTTTCCAAGTATTTGCTCGCCGCTGGGCAATTTTGTCCAAAGTGAACAGATAGTGACATACCGGATTTCCGGTTGAGCTTTCGCCAGTGGTTGATCGTTTACCACAATTGTCGCCCATTTGCGCCCTCTGTGCATTTATCTACGCGTACGAGGATTCATTCCACAGGGAAACCGGAAAAGGACGGTGGGCACATGGTATCTGAGAAGAACAGGTTGAGAGTCCTGGACAAGGCCGACCTCGAGGCGATCCACGGAGCTAGCTTGGAGGTGCTCAGAAACGTAGGCGTTTTCATCGATTCTGAGAAGACGCTCGACCTGCTTTCGGGCAACGGGTTCGAAGTAGACAGGAGGACGAAAATCGCCAAGATGCCCGAGTCCCTGGTCTCGGAAGCGGTCAAGAGCGCCGCGAAGAATTTCAGATGGCATGGGCGGAGCGAGAGGCATTCCTTCGATTTCGTGGATGGAAGAACCAAGTTCGGCCCCGGGGCCCAATGTCTGTACTACTCGGACCCTGACACGGAACAGGTGAGGAGCGCGACACTCGAGGACGGGATAAGGATATGCAGGCTGCTCGATGGACTTGATTCGTCGTCGCTCGGTTATCTGCCGGTGTATCCCAGTGATGTGCCGCCCACAGCGATGAACGTCGTTCTCTGGGCAGCGCAGCTGATACATTCTTCCAAGCCAGCCTACGGCGGGTCGGGAGATGACGAGCAGTTCGAGATGATGTTGCGGATCGTCGATATCCTGTATGGGGACAGGGAGCTGCTCAGGAAGAAGGCCTTGTTCGTGGGCTTCATCGACCCCATAAGTCCCCTCGCACACGATCCTTGGATGATCCAGATCCTCCTTCGTTACTCAGAGTGGAATCTGCCTGTGTTCGTAGTATCCATGGCATTGGCTGGTGGAACCGCTCCGGCCTCTTTGGCCGGATTGCTGGTCCAGCAGAATGCGGAGATCCT
>CALMQK010000368.1 GCA_937872085.1 uncultured euryarchaeote | reverse complement strand
TGGGACTGGTATCTGGAGAGATACGACTGAGGTGGTTCAAATGGCGAAGAACAAGGGTTGGAGAAATCAGCCAGCGCGACACGCTTTGGCTGCTAAGGGGATCAAGACCAGGCGAATCGGAGAGAACGATTTCGAGATCATCAGGGCATTGGATCCAAGGAAGGTCACACTCACCCCAGACTACTTGCTGCCCCCAAACGTTTCCGATCTTCTAGACCATCTCGAGAAGGTAGGCGATTGGAACGAGTTTGAACCGCACATCGTTCGCAATGTGTTGGCTCAGAACCGCGATCTGTGGAGCGATGTCTTGGCCAGCGCGCCAAGAGACGATGTCACGAACGAGGAGGACTATATCGTCGACACGCTCTTCATAATCCCGAAACACCCTAGCGATCCTGATAGCCCAAACATGAATGCGCGCTTCACTGTCATGGGGATGGCCATGAAGGCCGATGAGATTCACTGGGTGAAGCTCAAGGATGGACGCCGGGCGTTGAGGGTGTGGTGGGACTAAGGGAGGTTAGGAAATGAGAATCAGAACATTGATACTGATCGTTGTGGCAGTGGCCATCGTAGGCGCACTGATCGTGGCTGGATCGTTCGTGGTTACACCAACGAAAGCCAAGGACTTCAACTCGGACGAACAGGGCGCGGTTCCCATAGCGAACCAGAACACGACTACGGACCCAACACACCCAGCACGCGATCCGAAGCTTCCGATAGCCTATGCGAAGTTCGGATCCTTTGATGTCAAGTATTGGGTCAATCTCACGAACGGGCTTGTGACACCAGTTGCCGATAGGGTGGCATGGCCTTCGATGGAAGTGCACAACTACTCAGGCACAAGCCCGACTTACTACTGGGGGCAGTCCGCGCCTAAGCCCCTCACGGTGATCAACAATGTGACCGCGTGGGCCGTGATCACGATGGTCATAAGCGGGAACTTCCAGAGCACGAAGTACCTTTATACCGTGATGCTTCCTGGCCAGAGCACGCCGCAACAGGGCAGCATATTCAAGGTTCAGTGGACGACCAATTCCACGCACGTATCACTGGCTTATCCAACAGGAGTCACCAGCTCGGGAATCCAGACGACCACATTCAACCCAGGCACGGTGTACTTCTGGGAAGAGGGGTCGTACAACATCCTGATCCAAGGGAAGATATTCGTCCAGTGGCGCGGTGATAGCGCCGGTGGATCCACTTCTGGTTGGGGCGGATCGACCTATACGCAGAGCACCGTCTTGGACTGGGGCAACCAGAACTTCTGGGTGAGTGTGTAACATGGCCAAGAAACCCGTAGGCTGGAAGAAGGAGCCAGCGAGGCACGCGCTTGCAGCGAAGGGCATCAAGACGGGAACCAGCGAGAGAGAGGCGCGGGATGCACGGTATTGGGATTTGAAGTCCAAGCTCAACGCCATGAATGAACGCGAGGCGATGGCCAATGGGCCAACCGACGAGGAAGCCAATGCGTGGGCGTGGGAACATTACAAGGAACACTGGAACGGCCTCGGTTCTCAGCAGATGGACGAGTTCTATGCGGAATGGGAACGTGATCATGCGAAACCTGAACCGGCCAGCGGTGGCGTTCGGTACTGCGGCTATGTGATCGGCAGAGGGGAAGGCCAGATCACGCCCGAAGAGGTAGAAAGGCTCTTTCACTTCATCCACGCGAACTACACCCCGACTGACCTCATACAGATGGGCGACAAGCAACTCCATGAGATCGCTGAGGACAATGAGGATGAATGGCGTGATACGACTGGTGGCTCCCGGCCACTCGCGGGAAATCTGGATTAGCGAGGGGAAGTGAAGATGAAGGACTTGAACAGGATTGTGAAAAAGTTGACTGATCCGCGCTGCCTACCGGCGGCGATCCCACACCTGCCCCCAGAGATCGAGGCCAAGGCGAGAAAGGATCTGTATAGGAGGCGCTGAACATGGTACGAAGGGTGAACAAGGCGCGAAGAGAAGCTCACACTGGTTGGTTCGGCGAATCATACCGACACTCCTTAGCCAGCCATGGCATAGCCACCAGCCGTAAGCCTCCGCATACGACACCGTTTGTTGTCCACGTGAACCGCGGGTTGGATCCTCGAGACAAGCTCGATCTTCAAACATTTGGATATGAACACGCTTCCGATATTGAACTCGGCGAGAAGGACGAGGATGTTGGTCAGTTTCTTCGGGAACGGAAATATCTGGAAATGGGACAGAAACCAACTTTCGAGGATGTGTTCAACTATGCTAGGGCGGTGCTTCAGGAAGAGATCACAGGACATGATTTCTCGGAAGCCGAGGACGCGGTCAAGCCTTTCGAACACACTAACGATTACCAACTCGCACGCACTGCAATGGCAGAAGGCTATGCTAAGCGCGTCGAGGAAATGATCAATGCCCACACAATGGAGTGGTGGGTCAAGGAGTACGGGTGGTAATATGGTGCGAAAACCAGTAGGATGGCGGAAGGATCCCGCGCGACACGCGCTGGCAGCGAAGGGGATCAGATCCAAGCAGACAACACCAACTGCGAATGTCAAGCCCCCGTACAGCGATCACTCAACCGAGGTCTATAACGAGATCGAGGAGCACAATCTCACTATCGCGGAGTGGATAGAACTCCGCGATCTGATCAGCTCCATGGAAGTGGTCGACTGTTTCGGCGTGCGCGACGTCATGCGGCGGGAACAGTTGGAACACAAGGCCAGCGAGGAAGAACTCTATGAGGCGTGGCGAGACTGCGGCCTGAGCTACGAGCAGTTTGAATCGAGTTACAACTAGGAGGGACGAATGATGGCGAAGAAACCAGTCGGCTGGAAAGGAGAACCTGCGAGACACGCATTAGCAGCCAAGGGCGTCAAGAGTTGGAGGGCTAAGCCATACATAGTTGGCCACCCTGAACGACAGCCTGATCACATCGAACGCGAGATGGCGGACATCCTCAAGATCGAACACGAACTCGGTCATTGGGAGGAGGATCCACCCGAAGCGATGATGTTCCGAGATATGCACACCAGGGAGCGGCTCAAGTTCGTTGAAGTACAACGCCATCCAGTAACGAAGGAGATCGTGAACGTGGTGTTCCTTGGTGAAGATGGCGAACTGCGGTACGACCGCGATTACAGCGAAGTCTATCCAGAAGAGGGTTGAGGAGCAACAATGAATCAAGGTTGGAGGCGCGAACCCGCGAGACACGCACTCGCGGCACACGGAGTCAAGACAGGGCACACCTTCAACAAGCACACCCTGCTGCACGGAGATGTCCCCATAGAGCAGCACCCCGCCTTCCTACGCGCATCCAAGAACGCTTACAAGACTGGACACCGTGTTGGGTTCAAAGGCATCTCTGATGAAAGAGCAGGGCCAGAAGGCTTCGACCAGATCACGAACGATACGGCGCGCATCGTTGGCCATCGGGAGGATCCCATGAACCCCGATGAAAAGTGGGAGGACGTTCACTCTTACCTATGGGACGATTTCTGGCGGGGCTGGAGAGAGGGCTTTGAGGAGTATCGAGAAAAGTATTGGGATTGAGGTGTGATCATGGCGAAACCAGTAGGTTGGAGAAATCAGCCAGCGCGACACGCGCTTGCGAGCAGAGGGATCAGCACAAGTAGGAACGAACCGGCTGCAAGTTCTAGGCCGCTTTCGAAAGCTGCGACTAAGAGGGGGATGCACGACGAGGCGATCACGGTCCTGACCGCGAACCTGCCGCCAGGAACCAAGGTTTACACCACGCTTACGCACGTCGCACGCAGTGGGATGAGCAGGAACATCAAGGTGATGATCGTGAAGAACGGGCAGTTGATGGACATCTCCTACTACGTGGCCAACGCCATTGATGCTCGACAGGCTCCTGACGGAGGGGTCACTGTCAGTGGTGCTGGCATGGATATGGGATTTCATGTCGTTTACAGCCTCGGACACAGGCTCTACCCCAAGGGGTTCAAGGCGCCTCCTGGATACTGGCGGAATGAACCGCTCGAGTGGGAACCCGATGGCGGATACGCGCTGAAGCAGGAATGGATCTAATCATAACGAGAGGTGGCTACACATGATCAAACCGTTCGGATGGAGAAAAGAACCAGCCAGACACGCCCTGGCAGCCAAGGGCGTCGCGACCAGCAACAAGCTCGCGGCATCGCAGTTGGCTAGGATCCCGAAAGGCGCGGTTCGCGGGGTCATAGGCCGCAGGAGCAGATATGCGAGTGCGCTCAAGTGGATCGCGCGCCGTTACAAGGATGAGGAAGATCCTGTGAGTGCCGTCACTACCGTGGACTATGACAAGGCGGTCAATCCTCTGTTCGATACCCTCGCCGATGCCGACAAGCTCGTGGACAACGGGGACTTGTTGGGCAGCGTCAATATGCTCGATCTGGCCAAGGATCAGTACGAGATAATGGAAAACACCTTCAATGTGATCTCGGACGATGATGCCCGCCAATGGATGCAGGCTGTTGACCGGATCACTGAAAAGAATATCGCAACTGATCGCCAGCAGACGGCAACGGCTGTAGCGGCGGCTCGCCAGTCGGAAGCGGAAAAGAGTGCAACCAAACAACGAACCCGCGCGGAAACATATGCGAAGGCCGAACAGGAACAAGCCGCACGGCGTGCGATGAGGGAAGAGAAGCAGAAAACAAAAGCGGATGCGAAATCCGCCAATGAGAAGTCGTCCACTGCACTGCCCGCGAAGGCAGCACCGCCACAAGAACCACCGAGTTGATCACATGACACCGAAACCAGTAGGTTGGAGAAATCAGCCAGCGCGACACGCACTGGCCGCGAAGGGGATCGAAACCGTGCACGGTAGGGGCCACAAGGCAGCACTGCCTGGGCGCAACCAGAACCCGCCAGTGGGGTCATACTTCGTCGATCACTTCGGGGATATCGTTCGATTCAAGGGCTATCAGAACTTGCCTCCCGGCATATCCGGCGAGCCGCACCTCAACTTCGAGGAGTTCGAGCTGGACATCTATGATGAGGATATGAGCAAGGTAGGTGAGATCGTCACGGTTCAATCACTGAGTGGGATGAACCCGATTGAACGGGCTGATGGAGAGCGATTGCTGGAACTACGCGCCCGTGTACTCGAATATCGTGAGGATCCGATCATGTTCGCCTATGTGAACGCGCATGATGAGATTGAACAGTACATCACTGATCTGGAAAAGGTGCCTACGATAACGAAGGCGAACGCCCATCGCGTGGCTGAGCACTATCTCGATCAGCTCGAGAAGTCCGACGCCCCGTGGACGAATGTGGACTGAGGTGATTCAAATGTCACGAAAACCCGCAGGATGGAGAAAAGAGCCAGCGAGACATTCCCTGGCGGCTCGAGGAGTGAAAACTAGCTTCAAGCCGACTGAGGACATGATGCGGTTCACTAGGAAGGCTGACAACTTCAGCTGGCATGGAGACCGAGATATCGAGGATAAGGAGCGCTGGGGGCCGACATTCGGCAAGAATCGAGATTCCGATGCGCTGGCAATATCCAACTTCGATGCGGTCTCCGATGATATGATCAAACGATTCCCGAACGATGTGCGGATCGTCCATTCCACGCACTGGGCGGTCGGCTGGACGGATCAGCTGTTCGTGCGGATGTATAACGACGAGGGACCAACGGCTGCCTATACCGCGGTCCAGGATTGGAATGCCCGACTCAAGAACTACCCCGTTGCCGACGAGGATTCGTTCGACAGACTGCAGGCTGAGATGGGAGAGGAGTGACGATGGCTGAAGATTACCTGACAAAACGGGAACAAGAACCGGACTATCCCCGCACCTATCGGCACGTGATCGACAAGGAGGCCGAACGGCTCACCGACGAGCTTCAAAAGCGGGGCGCCCAGATCGTAGCCCGTGATCACGAGAAACGGAACGCCCGCGACTGGGGCGTGTTCTACACATGGGTTGGCGATCAGATGCCAACTCTCACAAGCCACTACTATGCCACGAAGGCAACTAACGCGAAGGATGCTTTGAGCCAATTCGAGAAACACGTCACGCCATCGACGCTCTATGATGAGAAGGCGGACAAGGGCGATGTGTGGGTGAATGTGGTTGCGAAGCTGCCCTATGATCCACAGAAGTACGATCCAGCCATGATCACCCAATCGATTGCTGACGAGAATGAGCTGGATTGGGAAATCGCGTTCGAAGTTCATATGTGGCTTCTGAAGAACGACCCCGATCAACTCACCCCCCTCGATGAGATCGGCGATGAGGGCGAAACAATGCCCGTTCCCGACCCCGACGTCGTTCAAGAGGCGGTCGACGAGATCTACCCGCTCAGGAAGGCAAGAGTTCTGGCCAGATCCAAATCACGAACAGGTGCGGGGGCAGGGTGGCACCGCGAACCAGCACGCCACGCCCTTGCGGCCAAGGGCGTTAAGACGGGACGGAGGAGGTAAGGCACTAGGGCAACAAGATCGCAGGTGAAGGTAGTTGAGGACGGACCATCGGGCGAAGCGGTAACGCTGTATCACCACTGGGACGGTTATCCGAGCAATATGCTTGGCTTGTTTCATCAG
>CALMQK010000367.1 GCA_937872085.1 uncultured euryarchaeote | reverse complement strand
TTGCCCTTCGTCTTGGCATCGTCCCTCGCACCGAAAAGGTCATCGTGCGCCTTCCCTCCGGCCTCCGCGATCCGAGCCAACCCCCTCGAACATGTGAGGCTGGCAAGCGCGAACCCGCTGCTCGCATCAGCATGCGCGAGCTCGAGCGCGGAGACGGCGGCGATCCAGCCGACCCTCCTCAAGCTCTCCTCGCTCACCTTGTCCATCGTATCCATGCTCGTGTGGTAGAACATGTCCGGCCACTGGGTGAAACTGACACACGGGACCCCCACCGACGGCTCGACGAACTCCGCGTTGTCGCTCCCGAGAGAGAACGGAGTTCTCGCATACCTGAACGTGCTCGTGAGATCGATCTGGTCCATAGGGTCGAGCTCCTTGGCCGAACGCTCCACTACCGACATGACCAAGTCGTTCAGGTAAGATGGGAGAGAGTCGGGTGTGATGCAGATGTTGAGGGTGGACTTGCAGAGCTCCTGGTCCTCCCCTACCATGTCGAGATTCAATCCCGCGACGAGCCTGCCCGACATCTCCGGATGCGTGGATAGAAGTGCGATCGTGCCAGTGGTCTCGGGCACCCAGAAGAACCTGATCGTCCTTGCCGGTCGCTTCATCTTGCCTGACCTGATGAGCGCGGTGATGACCCTAGCGATCTCCATGAGCACACCGCTCCCAGAGGCGTTGTCATTGGCGCCTGGCTTGGGATGGCAAAGATGGGCGATCAGGAAGATCTCTTCCTTCGGCTTGGAGGACCCCTTGATAGTGGCGGTCACGACATCGTATTTGCCAGGGAATAGCTTGGCATCGACCTTCGCCCTCAGCTTGACCTTCTTCCCGTCCCTGAGATACGCCCTGAGCTCGTTCCCCTGCCTCTTGCTCAGAGAGAACCCGAACTTGACCTTAGCCGCGTTCGCGGCGGTCGGCCAGATACCCTGATATGAGTGTGCGTCGGGGATGTCCACGCTCTCACGGACCTTGGGGAACTCAAAGGAAAGAGAGTCGGTGATGACGCCGGTGGCGCCTCGCTTCACGACTGCTTCGATATGGACTGAACGAGCGCTGCCAGTGGTGAGGACGAGCTTCCCTTTGAC
>CALMQK010000366.1 GCA_937872085.1 uncultured euryarchaeote | reverse complement strand
ACATAGGATTGGTCAGCGCGATAGTGTGCTCTGCTACTATCTGGTGTGCGACGCGGGCACGGATCAGGCAATGCTTGAAACATTGGGGCTAAAAACGTCTCAGTTCGTTGAGATCATGGGGGATCGCCCTGAAACCGAGCAGGATCGCATGAACGCCCAAAAAGACGTCAAGAAGCATATGCAGGAAGTGATCAAGACGCTCCAGGGCGGGGGCAAGAAGAAGCTGGAACCCACGCCCGAGATCGCCCAGAAGATCGAGTTGCTGGAACGGATGCCCAAGAAGGCCGAACATGGCACGCTAGAAGCGTTCGAGGATCCCGCGGGTGATTGATATGGCCGTAAAGCCCAAGCCCACCTTGAAGCAGCTGGTGTTCCTAGCTCAGAATAGGATCGAGGCAGCCCTCAACAACCATGGCGCTGCCAAATCGTGCGTCTCGTGTTCGTTCGGGAAGGATTCGATGGTGGTTCTCCACCTAGTACGGGTGTACGCGCCCGATATCCAGGTCATGTTCAACAATACCGGGGTAGAGTATCCAGACACGCTCAAGTTCCGTGATCGGATCCTCAAGGAATGGGATCTCAACTACACCGAGGTGCATCCGAAAAAGACTTTCTGGGAGCTCAAGGACAAGTACGGCTGGCCAGATCGCCGCTTCGATGGCAAGAAGGGCCAACACACCGTTCCGTGCTACCATTATCTGAAGGAGCTACCTGCAGCCGAGTTCTGGGCGAAGGAGAAGATCCAGTTGGTGTTTGACGGGCTGACCGCCAGTGAATCCCATGCGCGCTGGATGCTGGCCTATCGCTGCGGGGGCGGCCCGTACTACTATGCACGTTCCATAGGCGTCTACAAATCGCATCCTATCCTGGATTGGCCAGCGGACATCGTAGGGAAGTACATTAAACGGTACAATGTGCTAGTCAATCCGCACTATACCAAGTTTCCAGATCAGCGCGTCGGGTGCATGAGTTGTACGGGCTTCCTCGACTGGCGGGAGAACATGGCCAAGGCGTTCCCAGCCATGTATCGCAAGATTCAGAAGGAACGTGGCCAGAAGCTATTGGAAGAGTACGCCGCGGAGGTCAGCAAGCTATGAACACAATCGATTGGCACGCGCTCGATCACAAGATGGGATTGGTTCAACAGTGGGTATTCCAGCCGATGGGCGCGGCGCTGATCGGGGTGGTCTTGGCCGGATCCATGATCAAGTCCCTCCCAGATTGGCAGGGACCAGCGTTCGCGGTGCTCGCCGCTGCCAGTATCACAATGGTGTTCCGTTTGATCGTTGATCAGGAGGTTACGGTCAGTGCAACACGTTAAAATCCTGCAACTCGATGGCAACCTGATGAATCTGGCGCTCTCGAAGCTAGCTAGATATCATGTGGAACGCGGCGATACTGTGTCATTCCACGAACCGAATCCAGATCTCGTATATGTGGGGGCGATATTCGACTGGACGGCGAAAAGGTTCAAAGGCCAAGGGATGCTTACAAAGGCCAAGATCATCAGGGGTGGTCCCCCGTTCTCAGATGAACGGCTGTCGCCCGAGATCGATGCCCTGATGCCGTACTACCCATTGTGGGGCGTGGACTACAGCCTTGGCTATACAAGTAGGGGGTGCATTCGCGCTTGCGATTTTTGTATTGTGCCCCGCATTGAGGGCGGCATCCGCAACGATCAGCCCGTATCCCAGTTCCACGATCCAAGCCATAAGAAGGTCATATTGTTAGATAACAATTTTTTGGCCAGCCCGCGATGGAAAGAAAATTGCGATTACATCAAAGATCAGGCGCTTCAAGTGTGCTTCTGTCAAGGCTTGGACATCA
>CALMQK010000365.1 GCA_937872085.1 uncultured euryarchaeote | reverse complement strand
TGGAAGGAGCTCAGAAGGAGGCCGATCATCTCGAACCTCACATGCACCACCTCGCCGATGGTCCTCGGCATGACGACCGACGCGGCGATCGAGTTCGCGAGAGCGGGCTGCCCACCGCTGATCATGGCGATGCCGCTGATCGGCGCGACGGCACCGATGACCGTCGCGGGCGCGACCACGCTCGGCAACGCTCAGGTCATAGCATGCGCAACAGTACTCCAGCTCGCAGCACCGGGTTCACCCTTGACCTACAGCACCGAACCGATGGCGATGGATGTCCAGAGCGGATTGTTCGAGGGACTGTACCCAGCGGCGGACCTCGTGAGGGCGGCCCATGTCCAGATGGCCAAATACTACAAGATCCCCATCTTCGTTGGAGGATGGGGTTCCTGCTCGAAGGTCCCCGACGTGCAAGCGGGATACGAGAAGGCCTTCTCCGCGTTCCTGTGCTACCTATCCGGTGCCGACATCACCTCGGGGCCGGGCCTATTGGAGAACTGGATGGTGCTCTCGTTCGAGCAGCTGATCATCGATCACGAGATGTTCACGATGATGGCCGACATCCTGAAGGGCTTCCAGGTGAACGACGACACGGTCCCGATGGACGTGATCATGAAGGTCGGGCACGAAGGGCACTTCATGGGCGAGAAGCACACGCTCGACCACTTCAGGTCGATGTGGCAGCCGATGGTAACGGACGGCACGCCATACAAGGCGTGGAAGGCTGCGGGCTCGAAGAGCGCCGTGGATCACGCGAGGGCGAAGGCGAAGGAGATCCTGAAGACCCACCAGCCCGCACCACTCGAGGCCGACCTGAAGAAGGAACTAGTGGCGTTGGTCGCTGAGGCTGAGAAGAATCTGCCTCATTGAAGTGGAGATTTCAAACCAGAAAAACCTCTTTCTCCCGTTTCACTTTCACCCAGCTAGAACTCCTTGAAAGTGTCCTTCTTAGCCTTGCAGATCGGGCAGATGTCCGGCGCGTCGCCCTCCATCGTGTAACCACAAACGGGGCAGATGTATATCTTGTCGAAGCTCGCGTCCTTTCCGGACTCGAGCGCTTGTTTCGCCCTAATGTACATCCCTTCGTGGATCTTCTCCGTCTCCAGCGCCCAGAGCGTGCTCCTGACCGCTGCCTTCTCCTGCTGCAGTTCCGCGACGGCGTTGAAGGTCGGGTACATCTCCGTTATCTCGTAGTGCTCTCCATCTATGCCGTTCTGGACGTTGTCCTTCGAGGTCTTGATCATCTCGAGCGCCCTCCAGTGGTTCGTGGCGTGGATCCTCTCCGCCGACGCTATCGCGCGGAACAATCTTGCGACCTCGGGCCTCTTCTCATGATCGGCCTTGTCGGCGTAGATGAGGTACTTCATGTGTGCTTGGCTCTCTCCGGCAAATGCCTCGTGTAGATTCCTATCCGTCATAGCGTGCATTCGAGATCTCTCCTGGACGAGATGTCTGAGAACATCCAATCCGATTCCGAATAATCAACTTTGTCCCATTTGAAGCGCTGGACGGATGATTCTTAATCATGAAGCGCATTCGTATCGACAATGGACCCGGTCCTTCACCTGCTCCTGCCCGTCCTGTTCCTATTGGCCATGAGGATCGACATGAGAAAGGTCCTGATGTTCGCCCCGTTGGCCATCTTTCCCGATTTCGACGCGGTCTTCGAGCTGCACAGGGCCGTGTTCCACAGCTTCATCCCGATCCTGATCCTCCCGATTGGCCTCATAATCTTCTCGAAACTCAAGAGGCCGGAGTGGATGTTGAGCGCCTTGCTCGTGCAGTTCTTCCTAGCCTCCCACATAGTCCTGGACCTCGGAGGCGTCGCGTTCCTTTGGCCCTTCGTGAAGGACCAAATGTTCTTCGACCCAGTCGTCAATTTCAACCTCCAGGGCGGAGTGAACTTCGTCATCCACTTCGACTACGGCTGGAGGCCCTACGTCCCCATGGCGACCACCGATTTCGTGTCCGAGACGGGTTTCGCCATGATCTTCTTGGGGATGCTCGTGGGTATCGTATTCCGGAGAGAGGCATGGGCATCGATCCGCGAAATGGGGCGAATCGTCCGAGGCTTCTTCACTGGACGGGCGTGACCTCGACGCTTCGCGGTTTGTGCCATCGTTCGGACTTCGTGCGGGAAAAGCATTTAAACGATAGGCGGAGTCAGTACTGACATAGAAGGGGAGGCAAACAGATGTTGGCGATAGCGAAGGTACTGATAGTTGCCCTGGCCTTGACGGGCGTAGCGGGGACCGGAGTAGCTGCGGGAGTCGTGCACGTGCCGATGCAGAAGGCCATCGACATACACAAGTCGCACTTGGGACAGAACTCGACGATGCCTGAGCAGAGCATGAAGGGCCAGCAGAACGCGTTGGACCACCTGCTCAGCAATCAGGAGAAGTTCCTCAGCAACCACAACGTGACGCACTTGCCCGACACCAACGAGACTGAGCTGGACGATCTGAACGAAACAGATTAGACCGGCTACCAGTTCTTAGGTTCAAACCCTTTTTATTGGATTTATATAAGACTTCTTAAGGTTTCCAGAAGGGGCAGTCCCATCGCCTATCTGGCATAGGGCGAGGGCCAATAGCCAGCACATTCTCAGATTCGAGAACGAGCCCTCGCTGGTATATATAGAGTCGGAATCTGTAGTTCTGTTCAGCCAAAGGCACGAAGGCCATCCCACCATGACCCTCAATGATCATTCCGGACCAGCACGCCCCAGGCGACCACGCGAACTACCTGAAGCATTGCTTGCGTTCGGTGTGTGCGCGATCTTCCTCCTGACGAGCCTAGTTCCAATGATCCCCACTGCGAATGCCGACCCGATCGAGATCGTGAATGGCGATGGGAACCACGAGATACACTGGTCCTATTCCGACCCGGCCAACTACACGCTATCCAACACGACAATATCGGGCGGTCATGCGACGCTCGAATGGAAGAACGAGAAATCGGTCGAGAACACGAAAGCCGCTTACGATCAAGCTGCAGTGAAGCAGAATGTCGACACATCGGCTTTCCCGGGCTCGGTCGTGCTTGGGTATGCACCCCAGATTGTCAACACCTTCGTCCAGCAGCCTACGTCCGCGATTTCCACAGACACTTACATATCGCAAGATTAC
>CALMQK010000364.1 GCA_937872085.1 uncultured euryarchaeote | reverse complement strand
GTCAAGCAACTGCACGGTGCTCGGGTCATACCAGCTCTCGGCTTTCAGGAGCTCTGCCGTCAACAACGCAAGCTCCTGGGTGTTCACGGGACAGATGCTGGCCGCTGCCTCGGCATTGGATAATGTGAAGGGGTCAATCGTCCCGGCAGGGTCCGGAAGCAACGTCTGGGCGGTATACGCGTACGCTGGGAATGTAGCTGGCAGGAAGTACACTGGCATTTGGTCAGTTCAGTCGCTGATTTACAATTCAGGCTCGCTTAAGCTTAACACGGACAACTCACCACCTTCAGTAGTCGTCGACGGAAAAGGAGTCGTGCATGTCATCTACGGAACATCGTACAGGTGGGGCTCGAACTCAATCCCAAGGCTTCAGTACTCGCATAACAACACTGGTCTGACGACATTCACGGCCGGCTTGGAACTTCCGGATCCGCTCGAGCCTTACACAGTTGGCGACTACTACCCGACGATATCCCTCGATGCTTCAACAGGCAATCTGTTTGTCTTCTGGATCCGATGCAACAGCACCTATGCACTGATAACGGTCATGGGCAGCATGTGCGTCTCGGGTACTTGGTCCTACATTACAATCGCGCCGCAGACGAACTTCACGAAGCAGTACCTGACCTCGGTGTACTCGGTCTCGGGCGAGTCCAAGATATGCTGGCAGTGGACCCAGAACACGACGGCACCCTCTGAGGTATGGTTCGATGACATTCAAATCCCCGAGTTCGGCAGCCTCATCATCCCGACGGTGGGGCTCATCGTGATGTTCGCGGTTCGCATCCGAGGTTCACGAAGGAAGGACAGCCGCTTTGACCAACAAACACTGTTTTGAACGCGGCTGGGAATAGCCAGGAGAAGCTTTATAATCGGAGTTTCCTAAGGAGATGGGGGGATTCGACCAATGCCGATGATTGACAGAGATTACTTGCCAAATGGAGTGAGGGAGGAACGCAGAGTTTCGTCGCACGTCATAGTTCTCGCATTGATTGTCATCACCGTTCTGATACTCGGTGCGGTCACAGGGCTGATGGTTCATATAGTCAACAATGGGAAGACGCAACCGGCTGAGACACCATTGAGAAATCCCGCGGGAATGCTCTATACCGCGCACAGTCCGATCTTAATCTCTGGAAACGCAGGGTTCACAAACTATAGTGGTGTTGTCTGGGGGAGCGGTACAGCCTCGGATCCATACATCATAGCAGATTGGGATATCAACGCATCCACCACAGATGGGATATCTGTGCGGGACACGGATGCGTATTTCATCATTAGGGACTGCTACATTCACAACGGCCAGACAAACCTCATGGGTGGCATCTATCTCTTCCGTTGCGCGAACGGCACTCTTAGCAATAACACTTGCTTGAACAATCGGTATGGTGTGGAGCTCGCATTCTCGAGGAATATCAATATCACAGGCAACACCTGCATCTCTAATTACTTCGGTGGTATAGACATGTACTTCTCGCGCGACATCACTCTCAGCAACAATGTCTTGTCCAATAATGGAATATTCATCGACGGTCAGTATCCTTCAGAGTTCACAGCATATGACATCGGTACATCCAATACCGTCAACGGGAAGCCCATCTATTACTACAGCAACCAGAGCGGTACGACCGTGCCTGGAGGAGCGGGGGAGATAATCCTTGCCAACTGCACAGGCTTCATCATCGAGGATCAGAACCTGAGCAACGCAACCGTGGGAATCGAGCTGGCATTCTCATCTGATATCGTGATAAACAACAGCGAGTGCTCCAATGACTTCTATGGCATCATTCTCTTGTCTTCGAACAACAGCACTGTGAGCAACATCAAGTGCTCGAACAATGAGGAGGGCATGTTACTCGCCTACTCAACCAACAACACCCTCTGGAACAATAACTGCTCGCGCAATTTGGATGGCATACAACTCGCCTTCTCGAGCAACAACACGCTGAGCAACAACAACTGCAGCTCGAACGAGGGGTATGGCATAGCTCTATCGTTTTCGAACAGCAACAACACGATATCAGGGAACCAGGTCTACAATAACACCGGTTACGGAGTGTACATAGATCTAGGGTCCAACAACAGTGTCTGGAACAACACTTTCATCGACAATAACGGCGCAGGGGACCACTACGATTCGAACTATCCCCAAGCCTATGATGGCGGGACGAACAACTCATGGAACAGCACAGATGGGTATGGCAACTACTGGTCGGACTGGACAACCCCTGATGCTGTCCCACCTTGGGGAATCGTCGACCAGCCCTACAACATATCGGGCTCAAGTAGCAGGGACTTCTATCCCCTGACGACCACAACTCCAGTAGCAATACCGGAATTCGAGATGGTGCCACTCGTGGTGATGGCCCTTCTGGGAATGATCGTGCTTGCGGGAGAGACGAAGCGAAAGAAGAGACCGGGACCCTGAACGGACTCCTTCCTTCCTCATTGAATTCTCCAGGGCACAAACCCCTTTTTATGCTCCACGCGATAAGGTAGCTCGATGATCTGTCTCGGCATCGAGGGCACGGCGCACACGATCGGCATCGGGATCGTGGACCAGGACTGCAAGGTCCTGGCGAACATCTCGAAGATGATCGACGGCTCGAAGG
>CALMQK010000363.1 GCA_937872085.1 uncultured euryarchaeote | reverse complement strand
TATGTCGGGATACCGTCGGAGGATGTCGTCTCCGTGCTTCCGGCGCACAGGCTGGCCAAGGCGGGGTTCGGAGGGATTGCCGTCACGGCGTCCGCAGACGGTTCCCTCGCCGGCGTGCTTCTGTCCGTCATCTTCCTGGTACCCATGTGCCTGCTTATGGGCGAACCGATCGGGCTCTACTCGCTCGTTCGGAGGGTGATGGCCCTGTTCATCATCTTCTTCTCGATGGTCCTTCTGGCCTCCGAAGGATCACCGTTCCAAGCCAGGGTTCAGCGCGTCGACACGCTCCTTAGGATTCTGAAAGCCGTTGCCGTGTTCCTGGCCGCTGGCGTCTTGGGCACGATCGTCCTTAGGACCGATTACTACGCATGTCCCTTGCCGGATCTTCCATGGATGCCTGGCGGCTACGTCCTGAAGTCATCGTTGCTTCTTCCGATGTTCGCTGGCCTCTTCGGGGTCTCCGGTCTGCTCTTGAGCCTCGGCTCGAGGTCCGTCGCCGACGCCAAATCCACCGGGATCATCCCGCATCACAGCCCGGGCCTCCGGGACCTCGTCACCTCACTGTTCGGCGGGTTCATCGTTGGGTGGATGCCGGGGATGACCTCCGGCTCGGCGGTCACTCTGTGTTCTCCTGGCACGAAGGAGGTATGTGGGGGCGGTGACATCAGCAGCTCCGTCAGGTTCATCTGGCTCTATTCCGCGATTTCGTCCTCAGGCGCCATATTCGCGGTCGGGGCGCTGTTCACCATCTTGCGAGCCCGCAGCGGCTCGATGGACGCGGTGCAGTTCTTCCTCGGAGGCGGAAACATCTCCAAGGGCTACTCATCGAATGTCCTCCCGATGGTGTCCATCGTCCTCTCGATGCTCCTCGCCTCTCTCATCTCGCACTCCGTGCTCCGCTGGCTTTGCACTCGGCTGGCGAGGTTGCGCGCCGTGCTGTGCTCCAGGGCGCTCGCCTTGGGCTCGTTGGCTTTCGTGTGCGCCCTCTCGCTCGCGTTGACTGGAACGCGAGGGACGATCTTGATGGTCACCGCGACGACGCTGGGTTTGATCCCACCGCTTGCGGGGATACGTCGCATCCAGCTCATGGGCTGTCTGCTTGTCCCGATCGCGATTACGTTCCTCGCTTGATGCGGGTATTAGCGCTCGAGATACATCGAGATGGCATTGTCCACGAGCTTGTCCAGAAAGCTCGGCCTGTAGACAAGGAGCACCTTGATCACGCTCTCCTCGTCTGCTGCCGAATAGAAGTTCTCCTTTCCCTTCCGCTCCCTCAAGATGGCCCCCTTCTTCAAAAGGATGGAGAGATAGGTGGAGAGCGTGGAGGGTGGAAGCTGGAGGGCGTCCTTGAGCTGCGCGTGGGTGGAGCCAGGATTGTTCAGGAGGTGGAGCATTACTTTCCTGAGGCTCTCCTGCCTGAGGACCGCGAATGTCCCGGTGGGGACGTTCGGGATCCTGTTCTTTGGGAAGAAGCGTTTGAAGTATCTATCCGCCTCGGAGGAGATGAGTTCCTCTCTTTGCAGGCGGTCCAGATGATATCTGACCACCCCCAGAGACAGGTTCGTATCTCGCTCGATCTCCCGGAGGTGGACGCCTGGCTTTCGGACGACTAGGTCATACACTGCCTTTCTTGTCTCCAGCTCCGGCTTTTCCATCTTCTGATGCACCCTGCTTCCAAAGGAGAGCCACCACGAACAACACTATGATGGCCAGATCGAGCCCGGCTTCGAGCAATGCGAGCTGGGAGTGGGTCACTGTAGGCGCGTGCGGATTCTTCGCATTGACCACGATGGTGAAGACCCCGCCAGCGAGCAGGACCTCCTTCACCACGTACACTCCGAACCCAAGCGCCGCGAAGAGCAGCCTGGTCATGCGCGTGCGCAGATACGACACCAAGAACACGACGAATGGTATCAGCGCGCACGCGGCGACCAACAGCCGGATCGCGATAGTCAACTGGTCGTCCATGGCATTACCTTCTGGACGAGGTATCCGTCCAGCACATTAAAACTCTGCCAATCGAACTCAACGAGGAGGGTGTTATCAGAGGAAGGGGTTGCGCCTTATCTCCCCCCGAATTTGCAGTACCCGGTTGCGCGCTCTTCCTATGGGTTGTTACGCCGAAGGACAAAACTGAGCGCTTCTATTGGGCATCCTGCCCAAGGCGTTCCCTTCCTCCTCATTTTGTGTCTCAGGCCCTAGGTTAAGCTAGAGCGCCGAGGCAGGCAAGCTAGGTAGGATTGAGAAAGCATCTCTTCCCCCCCCTCGTATGCCTCACCACAATTCCGACTCTATGCTATATAAACTATTCGAAGAGTCAGTACAATCTTGACACGGAGTCCGAATCAAGGCCCCCGCGGGCTCCTCGCGCCGAAGATTTCCGCTAGTCTCTTCTTGTCGTATCCGAACGGCAGCAGCATCCCCTCGACCCCGCGGAGAAGGAGATCGACGTAAGCATCCACATCGTATCCCTCATCACCCGTGATGAACGAATCGATTTTCACGCGCCTCTTCGGGTCCTTGCTCCTGCAGTCGCAGATGAGGTATCGTATCGCCTCTCCCGGGTTCACCTCGAAGCCTTCTTCGTCAAGTTGCATCAGGGCCGCCACCCCGTCGTTGAACTGCCTGTACTCGTCGAGCTTCTTCGTGATGCTCCTCGTGACCAGGAGCTTGTTCAGAGGGACGGTCTGAGACCTTAGCGTCTCGACATATCGGTCAACGACGTCCAGAGCGGATGGGACCAGTTCGATGAACTGTTGGGCGTCCGAGGCCTTCGAGAAATGGGAGAGCAGGTCGTTCTGCATGTCGCGCACAATGTCGGTCGTGTCGCGTCTCCTGAGCTCTATCCCCCTGAGCTTGAACTTGCCGTCCTCGAACATCCCATAGTATCTGTTCAGCACGCCGACGCCGTGCACGCGGTCCGGGAGGAACACGAGCCACTTGTAGATCCCCACGGGCTCGAGAGGGATCCCGATGTGCCCTGAGACGTGCTCACAGAACTTCTCGGGGTCGCCTCTTCCCTTGAGCCACAATGAATCGACGATGCCGTGCAGGACCTCGAACCCGTGCGCCTCCGCTATCTCGGAGGTCTGCAGGAACAGCTCCCTGCCGTACGCGTTGATGGCCTCGTGGCACTCGATCCTGCCGAACCGGGCGTTCCTGTAGCCCGTGTATCCGAAACAGTTGTGTGTGAGCACCCCGCTGGCGAGGGCGAACCCGTGAAGTGGCTCGCGGACGCCAAGGCAATAGACGTGGTCCGACCTCGCCTTGACCCTCCTCGTGGACTCCACGCGAAGATGTGCGACATGGTTCCCCGCCCTGCTCTCGCGGCTGTAGAGAGGGAGGAGTGCTGGGACATGATCCCCCGCGGCGATCCGATCCGCCCTCCGGAGCTCAAGCATGTGACCGTTGGTGACATAGCATGGATGGTCAGGAGTGAGGCTCAGCTTGCTCTTCCCGAGGTCGAGCTCGATCATGTGCTTGGGCGCAGGGAACTTGAACACATTCTGCACGTGCTTCAACGCCGGATCCAAGTCCTGGTCGACGCCGAACACCTCGAGCCCGTCCGCGATGTCTATCTCGTTGGAGCGTCTCCCAGCATATCCGTCGACGAGGTCCCCGATGGACGATATGTCGAACTTGCCACGCTTCCTGAACGGCAGCTCCGTCTCGGGGTCGAGGCACGTGACGAGCAGCCATTTCAGGATGTCCACGCGCTCCTTGTAGACCTTGGTGTCCCCGACACCGGCCCTCACCAATCTCTTGAACTTCGTCCTGCGCTCCACGACCGGTTTCAGCACGCGCGGTATGAGCCCTAGGTGCTTGTCGCATATCCCGTAACCGAGGACTGGCACCTTCCTCTTGGGCTCGGGACAGCATGAGCACATAACTGTCTCGGGTGAGATGTTGAACCTGACCATTATGTTGGGATAGAGGGACGTGAAGTCCACTTCCAGCACGTGATCGTGGATGCCCATCACGGGCTCGTAGATGAACCCGCCCCTGTCGGCTATGACGAGCTCCTCCGCGGTCTTGAACTTCTCCGGCAGGTTCTTCTTCCACATGATCACGCACCCATCCTTCATCGCCTGGTTCATCTCCATCATGTTGATGGCCGTTCCTGGCGAGAGCCGCGAGAGTTCCTGGACGGGCATGCCGGAGATGCGCGAGAGATCGATGAGGCCGTTCAGGCCGCTCTCCATGTACATGAAAGAGCTCGAGCGGTCGATGTGTATCCGTCCGTGGAGCTTGTACGAGGCTGGCTTGTACTTTATCTGCCCGTACGTGAAGTAGGACATGCCTTTCTTGTCCGTGCGCTGGTCATCGGAGTCCCTCCCGAGCTGGAGCGGGGGCAGTCCCAGTTGCCGTGCCCTTCGGTATAGGTATGGGAAGGAGAACGCGTCGCCGTTCTCGGTCAAGAGGACGTCTGGGTCATCGGCACTTACGGCCTCCTGGATACCCTTCAGGATCCGTTCCTCGTCCCCGTCGATCGTCCGCTCTCCGACCTTCGCGGACAGCAACTTGTCGTCGAAGGTCGGTATGCCGTGCTTCGCCTCGGGCCTAACCCTCAGTTCCGTGGTGTTCAGGGGGGGAAGCTCGTAGTCTATCTCGAACGGGTCGTCTATCATCCGTGGCTTGGGCCTGAACTCCAGCAAGCCCATTGGGAAGAGACCCTTCTCGATGATGTACCTCTGGCTGAACCTGAGGTCGACGTTGAACAGCGAGTAATCCTTGTACTTCCCGCGATTGTCGATCGTGTGCGCGACCTCCTCGACCTTTGCGTAATCGCCGATCGTTATCGCGAGCACTTCGCGTTCTTTCTCGCCGAGCCATGTGCGCCTCATCACCCGCTCGGTGGACTTAACGGCGTCGAGGATGGGGAGCGCCTTCTCCAGCTCATCCAGCTTCTCGGGAGAGGAATGGGCGAATATCTGCGGCAGGAAAGTCCTATCGACGATCCTCTGTGCGCCCCTTCGAGTCTTGACCCAATAGACGATCGAGTTCGTCTTGTATTCGGGATAGATGTCGATGAGCCAGCCTCTCATTGTCCAGACTCGCTCCTCCCCCCATCCTGTTCCTCTCCGTGCTCTTTCTTCTCCAGCTCCTTCCTCAAGGCCAGGATCTCCTTCTCGTGCTCGAGCAGCATCGACAGGAGGGCGGACTCGGTCGGGTCCAGGCTGATCGCGTATGTCGCCGCCGAGGCGTGCATCCGCGCCCGGTTCATGAGAGCGTCGAAAGCCTCCCTGTCCCCGCTCCTGAGCGCCCTCCGGAAATCGTTCCATTGCTGGGCCATCGATTCAAGTGCCAATCGGTAAGTGGCCACGGTCCTTCCCAATATGATCCTCCCCTTTGAACTCGTCCAAAGTCATCTGGTTCCATGGCACGGGCGAGAACACGATCTCGCGGTCCTCCTTCGGCAATCGGAAGAGCACCCCGTCCCTCTTCGTGCGCATCTGGACTATCTGGTCCGCATGCTCGTACAGCAGCGTCGAGAGCTTCGGGCTCGGGCGGAGCTGATTTTGAGTCCGGTCCGTGAGCACGGTGATGGTCTCGTGCTCCTTCGTCACCCTGGAGATGTCCTCGAGGCATCTCCTGAGGAGCTGGTGCGACTCCATCCACTTCATGTCCTTGTCCAGGAACATGTCCGTTATCGAGGTCACGATCACGGCCGATGGAGCGCTCCTCTCCACCTGCTCCTCGAGCTTCTCGTCGATGAGCGCGACGAGCTGGTACGCTGTGAACGCCCTCGAGACGTTCACGCGCGAGAGTATCTCCCTTTTGTCCAGCCTGAGCCGCTTGCACATCGAGCTGATGGCGTACGGGTCGATCGCGTTGCCTCCATCGATCCACACGACCTCCTCGTCGAACTGAGAGATCGCTTGGATGCAGAGCATGTGCAGGATGCTGGAAACGTATCCGTTGTCGCTGTCGAAGAGCGTGACCTGTGACGAGCGCAGGCCGCCCGTGAGGTCGTCCAATGTCTGCACTGTAGACCGCAGGGTTCTCTCCCGGACCAGCTGCTCGTCTAGTATCTGCACGAGCGGTTTTTCTAGAGCATCCGTTCTTTGAATGTGCAAGCCGTGTCACCAGCGCCGCTCTATCCGCAATGCTGGAGTTAAACCGATTAGGGGGAGGGTATGGTGAAAATAGTGGGCATGATAAAAGCCAGACACCAGCTGATGAGCCACCAGGTGACACTTCCCAATGGAAACGGGGAGTTAATGTTTAAGTACACTTAGGATGCTTTTCACTAGACGGTCCAGTCGACCGTCGGGTTATATTGGGAAGGGATTGAGGAATGGCTCCCCGGGCTCCGCCGAAGAGATACCATGCACCATCGCCGCCGCTTTCTCGAAAAAGCTACGTCGAGCAGGTCGAGTCCGCAGAGGTCAAGAGATCGCGCAAGGCCGCGATCCTTCAGCTCAAGATGGGCAGGCTCGCGCACATCATAGGCATAGCGTCAGGCCTCGCACTAGCTCTGACCGCACTCATCGCGTACGGTCTGGTACACTGGGATTTCCTTCGCAACGGCCCGGAATTCCTTACAATCCTGAAGTGGATGATCCCACTGGTCGCAGGGGTCGTGGTCGCCGTAGTGGCACTCATGATAAAATGGGAGCCGTTTCTCACGGACAGAAGAGATGCGCACTTCATACTGAACATCGTCGCAATCGTCGTGCCCTCGCTGTTCATCGTGCTTATAGCCCTCGACGAGCTCGGCTACATGTCCCTCGGACGACCAGATTGGCTATACTCGGCGTCGCTGTTGGGGATCAGCCTCACGCTGATCTCGCTCGCGATGACCTGGGAGGGGACCAGCCGACGCAGGACGATAAGCATCGTCTCGGCGATCTTTCCCCCCGTTCTGTTGTTCTTTCCAGTGCTCTTCAAGTTCGATCCCCCAGGCGGACCATATGTCGTGCTTGCAAGCATACTTCCCATGGCCTACCTCGGCAGCGCTGTAGCGATTCAACTGAGCGGCTCCATGCTGCACATAATCGCGAGCTCCACCACGGTGCAACAGCGCGAGGTGCTTAGAGCCAGCGACGGAAAGCTGAAGGAGCAGCTCATCGAGCTTGACAAGAAGCGACATGCACTGATCTACAGAGAGGACGCGCTCAGGTCCAGGGAATCGGACCTCGAGGTCTACGAGAAGAGACTCCAGGAAGAGCTCGCCTCCATCGACGAGCGGAAGAGCCAGACCACGGCGAGCGAGTCCGAGATCGAGACGCGCCTGCTGCAGGTGAAGGACGAGAGGCAGAAGCTGGCCAAGCAGACGAGCGAGATAGAGAATCAGCGTGACATGTTCGGCATGAGGCAGGCCGAGCTCGACGCCCAGAGCAGCGAGCTCAGCAAGGTGTCGAAAAGCTTCGCAGTGAGGGAAGGCGTCATCGCCGCCCGCGAGAGAGATGCCAACAGGCTGTTGCTTGATGCTCAGTCAAAGGACCGCGACATCAAGAACCGAGTCGCAGAGGTCGAGGCGAACGAGGCCTCCATGACCACGATGAGGAAGGAACTGGATGATCTCCAAGCTGAGCTCTCCGAAAGAGAGAAGCAACTGGGGTTGAGGGAGACCCATCTGGACCTGAAGGGCCTGGAGGTGAAGCTGGCCAAGGAACAGATCGGCGTTGCCCGCATCGACCAGACCACGGCGAAGAATCTCGAGCAGCAGCTCCTGGCTAAGCAGCAGGCACTCAGTGAGAAGGAGATCTCACTCAAGGCGATCGAGGACGACATCCGCCAGAAGTCGGAGCGCTCTGCAAGGCTGATAACGAGGGCGGACAAGCAGATGAACGAGCTTGTCGACAAGGAGGGTGCCATCCTGGCCCGTGAGAAGGAGCTCACGGAGAAGGAGGCTAACCTGAGGGCAGCAGCCGAGGGTTTGAACTCACAGCTTGAGGAGGTCTCAAGGTCGAAGGAAGCCTTTAGCAGCAAGGAGAAACAGTATCAGGAGTTTGCAGTCAACACGCGTACAAAACTATCCACCATCGAAACGCGCGAAGAGGAGATCACGAGGAAGATGGCGGCCCTCGAGAAGAGGGAGCAGAAGATCAAGGAGCTCAACGAAGGGCTTATGGTCGAGAAGGATCGCATGAACACCCGGTTGCGCTCGCTCCTGGAGAAGGAGAAGGATCTCCACGCCCAGGAGGCCGAGGTCGGGTTGCGCCAGGCGGAGCTCAAGGCGATGGAGCGCGACATCCTCGAGAGCGTGGACGAAGTGGAGGAGGTCAGGGCGGAGGCTGAGATCCCGGAGGAGGATGAACGTGCCAAGACCCTCGATTACCGCGAGAAGAGACTCATGGAGCACGAGCAGGAGCTCAAATCTCGGCTCTATCAGCGCGAGAAGGACCTGGAGAAGAAGGAGAAGTCCCTCCGGGTCCATCTAGCTGAGGACCTCGAGGGGAAGGAGGAGGCGGTCGAGGAAGAGTATGCCGAGGCGAAGGTCAAGACCGGGATGGAGCGGCTGGACGATCTTCTCATGGGCGGAATGCCCTTCGGCTCGACAGTGTTATTCGTCGGCCCACCGTTTATCGGAAAGGAAGTGGCGATGTTGCTCTTCCTCGCAGAAGGTTTGAGGAAGGGCGTGCCAGCGATCGTGATCACGACATCGCACCCGCCCGCCGAGATATCGAAGGAGATTGCGCCGATCCTCCCAACGTTCATGGAGATGCAGCAGCTTGGCATGGTCCGCTGGATAGATGCATCGGGAGTCCAGGACCCGCAGGCCGGCAGCGACCCGAGCGTGATCAAGGTGTCAGGTCCAGGAGACTTCGGCGGAATCACAGCCGCGCTCGACAAATGCATCAAGGATTTCCAAAGGCAGAAGCAGCCGTACTTCCGCTTAGCCTACATGTCGCTCTCACTCAGCATGACCCAGTCGAACGAGAAGGAGGCGTTCCAGTTCGCCCAGACCGTTGCTGCAAAGGTCAAGCTGGCCAAGGCGGTCTCTCTGTTCGCGATAGAAAGGGGTATGCACACCGAGCAGCAACTCGAATCGGTGCAGCACCTCATGACGGGGTCTGTCCAGTTCAAGACGGACAAGCAGAAGACCCTTCTCAGCATCCAAGGGATCGGCGAAGCACAGACGAGGGACTGGGTCGAGTACAAGCACACGAGCAAGGCCCTGATGATCGGAGCATTTTCGCTCGAGCGCATAAGATGATAAATACGGCTGTGCCCGTCTCCTCGATCCGCGAAGGTAACATCAGATGATCCAGCTGGGCAACGGCATCTTGCTCGAAATGGATGGGTGCAAGTTCAGGTTCGATTCCAAGAGGGTCCAGGCTGACGATGTCAGCATGATCTCTCACGCGCACATGGACCACCTGCCGACATCCTTCAAGCGGCTGGCCGCTATCTGTTCTCCCGTCACGCGGGATTTCGTCGAGGCAAGAAGGAAGAAGTCCATCGAAGCATGCTCCGATCCGCGCGTGAAGATGCTGGAGGCCGGGCACATCGCCGGCTCCAACATGTTCCTCGTCGAGGGGGAGAATAAGGTGCTGTACACGGGTGATTTCTGCACGAGGGAGAAAGAGCACACGCGGGCTGCCTCACCCCAGACATGTGATGTCCTGATCATGGAAGCCACTTACGGCAAGCCGCGATATGTCTTCCCAGCGCACGGGGAGGTCATGTCGATGGCGCGAGATTGGCTGAGCGACATCCTCCGTAGAGATGGCACGGCCATTCTGTTCGCATATCCCCTGGGCAAATCGCAGGAGCTGACCGCCACGCTCAGGGACATGCCATTGGTGCTCCATCAGGCGATAGCCGAGAACAACCGGATCCTCATGAGGCACGGATACGATCTTCCTGACACGGAGTTCGTCTCACCGGACCCACCCTTCGTCTACATCACCTCAGGCCAAGGGAAGGATGCGCCCAGAGTGGAATCCCTGAGGAAGCATGGTGCCAAGACCGCGGCATTCTCCGGCTGGGCACTGGACAGAAACTTCAATCACCAGATGCGAGTGGACGAGGCATTCGCGATCTCCGACCATTGCGGCTACGACGAGCTCCTCGAATTCGCACGCAGGTGCCGGCCGGAGGAGATCTTCACGACGCACGGCTTCGCGAGGGAGCTGGCGGTGCTGATCAAGAAGACATTGGGAATAGACGCTCAACCCATGGTCGCCAGGCAGAGGACGCTGGATCATTTCTGTTGAGGGGCACCCTTCGAGCTGGTCCACGAGCGTGGATAGGTCCCCGGGACCATCAGGCCCCTGTAGACGTCGATCGCTATCCCCTCCGATCTCTTCATGACCTCTCCGGAGTCCATCAGCATCCTTCCCAAGCCGACACCTTCTCCTGAGAGGGTCATGACCGCTACGACATCGCCCTTCTTCAGTCCCTCATCTATCGCGACTATTCCAGGCATCGCGAGGTCCGCCCCGTGGCAGATCGCATCGACCGTCGAGTCCTTGACCTGCACCTTCGGGATGTGAGCCAGGAGGATCTCCTTCGGGTGCAGCATCTTCCTCAGGGGCGCGCTGTTCCCAGCCAGATGTTCCTCCATCGCGTCCTTGAGGTCGTGGAGCGTCACGGCGTAGTCCTCCGTGAGGATCCCCCCTCTGGTTCTCCTGAGGTCCTGAAGGTGAGCCCCGATCGCCATGGCATCCCCCATGTCGACCGCCAAGCTGCGGATGTAGGTCCCCGCGTCGCAGTCCACCTGGAACAAGACATCCCTGTCGGATACCTCCAGGATCTCGAGCCGGTGTATGCGCCTGGTCCTCATCTCGCGTTTCACGGCCGACTTCATCGGCGGGGTCTGATAGATCTCGTCGACGAACTCCTTGGACACCTCGTCGAGGCGCTTGAGGTCGATGTTCCCGTGCATCCTCATGACCCCGACATAGGCCTTCGTGCCGACATGCAGGGCATCCATCGCTCGCACGGCGTCCCCAAGTCCCACGGGTAGGATCCCTGTGGCCCTCGGGTCGAGGGTCCCGCCATGAGCGGCCTTCGAGGCACCGACGATGTTCTGGACCCAGCTTGTCACCTGATGCGATGTGGGACCCGATGGTTTGTCCATGACGACCACGCCGCCCTTGAGCAGCTCCGCGACGGACCTCTTCTCGGGGTCCCTGCCAAGTGCGGAGCTAATGGGCCGCTTTGACTTGATCAGCATTTTCTGCATCGATCTTCCTCGCATTCTCCACGATCATGTCCGCCACCTTGTCGGCGGTGAGCTCCGAGGAGTCCACCCAAAGGTCGTAGATCGCTCTGTCGCACGGGTCGATCCCGTAGTATGCCATGTAGCGTTTCTTCTCGGACCTCTCCCTGGTCTGCATCTCCCTGAGCACCAGCTCGATCTCCTTCCCTTCGCGTTTCGATATCCGACCCGCCCTCACATGCTCCGAGGCGGCGACATAGACCGCGAATACAGGCACATTGTTGCTCTTCAGGATTGGCCCGGTCATCCTCCCCTCTATGACGATGTCCTCCCGGGCCTTGGCCATCTCGAGCATGCGCTCGTCCAGTTCCCGGTCGATTGTCTCGTCCTCCTCCGCCAGACGCCCGAAGGTCTCGAGCTCCACCTTGCGCTCCAGGGCCATCTGCCTGAAGATCTGACCCACGACCACGAAATCGTACTCGAGCCTATTGGCGACAAGCATGCAGATGGTCGTCTTGCCGCTTCCCGGGGGGCCTGAGATGGATATCCTCATCGCACCATCACCCCTTCTAGAAGTTCGTCCTCGGTGCGGGTGCGAACTCGTCGCCCTCGATGTTCTTGAGCCTCCTGGAGAAGCTGAAGTACTTCAGGGTCCTCGTGAGGACCTGGCTGAACGGCAGTGTCAGCAGGGAGTACAGCAGCACCCAGTTCGGCAGGATGTTGGACCCCTTCATGTCCACATCCAACGCCCAGGGCACCGAGATGCTGGTCGAAGTGGTGGACGAGACGGTTGTGTAGATGAAGGTCGCGAGCCAAGCGAAGATGGGTATGACCACGAGCATCGTCACGGGCATCAGCTTCATCTGGGTTCCCGACGCCTTGAAGGTCTGCGCCATGATCTGCGGCTGGAGCTCCGTGAGCTTCTTCAGCTTGTAGGTGTTGTTGCTCGTCCTCGCTTCCCTCAGCTCCTTCTGAAACGCGGAGGATATCCTCTGGTTCCTGGCCATGCTCACCCAATCGACGAAGAAGTGTCTTACGGCGATCGAGAAGAAGCTCATGAGCAGACCCGTGAACAGCAGCGTGAGCAATGGCTCGTGCCCGTTGAATCCCACCAGCGGGTCGAGACCGACCCCGACGGCCCTGCCAAGTGCGAGTCGCAGGTTGTTGTCGAACATCACGAACATGGCGACGATGAGGGCCATCATCACGACGAGTTGGTTGCCCATGTCGGGAGCGGGCGGCCTCGCCCCTCCTGCGGATGGCGCTTTGGGACTAGCCATCCGGCTATTCGCCTCCGAAGAAGCCCCTGAGCACCGGGTGCATCTCCATCATCTGCTCCCTGCCGATGGCATCGTACAGCTGGATCATTATGCCGACGCTCAGCAGAACGCCCGTGCCAGACGCGTTGCCCACGGTTCCGATCAGGTCGGCCCCCGCAGCGAGGGCCCCGACGGTCGCACCCGAGATCACCGTGACCACAGGAATGTACCTTTCGAGAACCCTCTTGAGGACCCTCGGATCCCTCCTGAATCCGGGGATCTGCATGCCGCTGGATTCTATCTGTTTGGCGACCGCTTCCGGACCCATGTTCGTCGTCTCTATCCAGAACTTGGCGAACAGGATGGAGCCTATGATCATCACCGAGACGTAGACGATGACGTGGATGCCGATCTGGAGCCTGGATTTGTCGAGCCCCGTAGCACCAAGATACTGATTGCTGAGGAGTGGCAAGAGCCACTCTCCCACCCCGTTGACGTTCGACAGGTAGTATGCCAGACCTCCTGATGGCCTGGTCGCTCCTGCATCGTAGTACCCTAAGAGAGTGTTGTGTCCCAGCAATGGCACGTTCTCGAACGAAGGGTGGTTGAAGAAGAGCATGGAGAACATGCTGACGTTCGCCAGCAGGGCGGCCATCAGTATGACGGGGATGTTCGATGCGTAGATCAGCTTGATCGGATACCTGCCTCGGGCGCCTCTCGCTCCCCCGTGCGCGAGCGGCAGCTCGATCCTGCTCGATTCAGTGTAGCAGACGAACAGGAAGATGACTATCGTCCCTATGAGAGCGACCATGGGGTTGGGCTGCGCTAGGAAGATGCGCTCATAGCCGCCATTCGCCAGTTGCGGCGCGGACATGTGCTGGAAAAGGTAGATCGTCTTCGGGAGCGTGCCCGCCGGCGCGTTGGAGGCGCTGATCGGCAGCGCGCTGTCGGCCGGGTGCCAGTTCAGCGACCCGGTGAATATCGCCTGCGCCACCCCCGCCGCGATGAAGAGCGATATGCCGCTCCCGATGCCCCACTTGGAGACGACCTCATCCATCAGGAACACCAGGTACGAGCCGACGATCAGCTGCGCGACGATGAGCAGCTTCGCAAGACCTGCACCGTTCCCGGGCAGGAGACTATTCATCCCGAGAGAGAACTTGGCCGACGGTTCCATGAAGCCGTACACCTGTGGGACCGCCTCGACGACGATCATGATGATGACCATGAGCTTCTGGGTGCCCTGGTAGACGGCCTTGTCATCCTCGTCCTTGAGGTTGAGCTTGATTATCTTCGCGCCCGTGAACAGCTGCATTATGATCGAGCCGGTGACTATGGGTCCTATGCCGAGGTGCATCAGAGAGAACTGCGCGCCGGCGAGTATCGCTCGGTACTGGGCGAACAGGTCGATCCTCTGCGATGCGTCCAGCCCGTAGATCACGACGTTCGTCATCGCGAAGTAGAGCACCAGGATCAGGACGATCCACATCATCTTGGTCCTGAAGTGCACATGCCCTTCCGGCCTCGTCACCGCAGGAAGCCTGTCGGTGACGGGCTTGAGCTTGTAGAGCATGCTCTTCTGTTCATCCGACTCAGCCATCTGCACCCTTCCTATTGTCAGGACTCTTCTATCGTTTTCAGATCCGTTGCAGCCATTCGGTCTTGAGTTCGATTCGTCATTCCTTGATCAGGTTTCCGCCAGCTTCCTTCAGCTTCTCCTGCGCGGTCGCAGACGCCTCTGCCACCTTGATCGTCAAAGGCATGCGGATCCTCCCCGATCCCAGGAGCTTGTCGACGCCCATCTTCGTGAGGTCGACGGTCCACTTCCCACCCTTCTCCTCTGCGAATCCGTTCTTGGAGAGGGATGGAAGGAACTGCTCGACCTCCGACAGGTTCATGGTGATCTTGGAGTAGACGACGGACTGTGGCCTCTTGAACCCGTGGTGGCCGAAATAATCAGGACAGTACTTAACGATACTTATCCACTTGTGCTTGTGGAGGCCCGCGTTCCCGCGTCCGCCCCTCAGGCCAGCACCTCGTCCAGCCTTCTTCCCGCGGCCATGGGTCCTGCTTCCCCTGAACTTGCTCGTCCGGCTGACCATCTACTTCCCCTCCGTCGGGTTCGGCTTGGCCAACATCCGGTCGAGAAGCTTCTCGATCTTGTCGCCCCGGTAGCCGATCGCTCCGTGGTCCCCGAAGGTCTTCTTCGTGCTCTCATAGCCTTGGCGCGGAGGCGGCATCCGGAGGACGGGCTTCAGCCCCTTCACATCGGACATCCTCGCCTCGCCCTTCTCGAGCGCCTTCGCGAATGAGAGTATCGAGGTGAACTTCGAGTTCGCCTTGACGTAGGTGTCGGTGAGCTTGTCGCCGCCCACGATCTTCCCCCTCTGGTGGAGCAGTCTTGCGATGAGCTCGTGGTTCACCTCGCCCCAAGTGACATAGTCCTTGGCCTTCTGGAGCATCCCCTTCGTGGTTATGGTCTGTGGGAGGATGACGCAATGGTTCGGGCGGTTGAGCTTCATCTGGTTCATCGTGTCGACCGTCGTATGCTGGATCTTCGCATGCCCCTTTACTCTGACTACTGCGATAGCAGGCATCTTACTGCCCCTCCTTCGGTTGGTCCATGGCCTTCTCGGGTTCCGCCAACTCCGGTCCCTCGGGCTCATCCGGATCGATCGAAGCCCCTGCGATGTGTATCGCTGTTGGTCCGGTCATGATCTGAAGCCTGGTTCTCTGCTCCTCGGTGACCCTCATCTGGGAGGTCTTCCTCAGAGCCTCGAACGCGCCTATGGAAAAGTTGATGGTCGTCTTCGTGTGTCCCTTCGTGAACCCCCAGCAGTCCTTGACGCCGGCGAGCTTGAGCACGCTCTTCGCGATGTCTCCGACAGCGAGACCAGTGCCTCTAGGCGCCGGTTTCAGCGTGACGACTACCGACCCAGAATGCCCTGCGACCTCGAACGGTAGCGAGTGTGGGGTGAGGCAGCCGCACTGCCACGACCCGCAGCCTCTCTTCACCTCAATGATGTTCAGCTTGGCGACATCGATGGCGGCCCTTATCGCGGGGCCGACCTCCTTGCCCTTCAGCCTGCCCAGTCCGACGTAGCCATCGTAGTTCCCCACGACGACGGTGATCGCGAACCTGACCCTCCTTCCCGAATCCGTCATCCTCTGGACCATGTTCACATCGAGGACCTCGTCCGCCAGCTCCGGGAGGAGTATGTCCACGATCTCCGGTTCACGCAATGGCAGCCTGCTCCTCAGCGCGTCGCTCATCGTCGTTATCTTGCCCTCGGAGACCAGCTTTCCCAGCCTTGTCTTGGGCGTCCATTCAGCCATTAAGTCGCACCTCCTATCTTGCTCTTCGTGGTCTCGAACATGGCAGCCGTGCCCTCGCGCATGTGCTTGCCCGTGATCCTGTCCTGGACGGGGATCATCTCGTCGCTGTGCGGGACTTCGATCCCAGCATCCAGCACTCCCTTCAGGACGGCGAACACAACGCCACCCTTGGTCGGCTTTCGCAGGCCTATGTCAAGCACGGCATCTCCGAGCCCCTTCTCCTTGGCCCTCTTGCCGGCCAGGAGACCCGTGAGGTAAGCCCCGGGCGTGCTCTTCCCAGAGCCGCTCCACCCGAGCTCCGCCAGATCCGTCGATACGGCTGATGCCAGCACGTTGTCTCCGATCTGTTTGTACTCGACGAATTGTACCCGGATGTTCATGTTGGACTTCCTCACGACAAGGCGCGCGGTCCTGCCCTTGAGCAATGCCGCCCTGTGCCTGTAGTCCGTTCGTCCCTGCCTCCTTCTCTTGAAAGGCACTCTGTATCTCGGTCCTGTGGCCATGTCCATCACTCCTTGAGGATCCCCTCAGCCCTCATGTGAGATTCCATATGCGGCCTGCTCTTGAACTGGCCGCCCTTCGCCTTCATGTAATATGAACGGTAGGTCCTGGTATCGATCTTGCCGGTGTCCCTGAGCTCCTTCAGCTTCCTTCTCATGGGCCTGATCGCCTGCATCCAGATCTCCTTCGAGGGTTTTCTCGCGCCCTTCTTGCCGCGCCTCGAGCCTTGCCCTCTCTGTCTGCCCTTCTTCCGCTGGGCCAGTTCGAACTTGGCCCTGCCTCTGGAAACGCCCTTCTTCTGTCTGGCGGCTATGGCTCCTGAGTTGATCAGTACCCTGATGTCTCCCCGGGTGATCGCGTCCGTCGTGTCATCGGTCATGTTGGGGTCGATCCATACCCTGTTGACGCCGCATTTGAGCAGCTCAGATGCGAGCCTCCTCTGGTTCTTGAGATTCATCGATCATCCACTCCTGTTGAGAACCCGGATCTTCAGTTCGTCCGCCTTCTCCTCGATCGCGAGCCTCTTCTTGTACCCGACCGAGTGCCCTACCCGGGCCGCCTCGACATCGGGGTGGATCTTCGCGAGGTCCTTCACGTTGTGCACCATGACCTCCCTGAATCCGGACGGGTGAAGGTATCTTGCGGCCTTCGGCCCGCCGAAGCCGATCGACACGATGGTCATTCTGTATCTGTAATGATGCCTCATCTTGGAATGGTCTCCCTGCGGCTTCCTCCACTTGACGTTCTGCAGCCTCGGCCTCTTGTGCCATTCCTGCCTGAGGAACTCGGGTCTCCTCGCGTTGATGCCGGCCCTGACCTTGAGCGCGTAGAGGGTCTCCTTCGAGAGCTTCGGCTTGAGCTTCACCTTGTAGCCCTCCTCTTCCTCGATCTCGACCTCTTCGTCCTCTTTCTTGTCGGACTTCTTCTCGCCCTTGTCGGCCTTCTCCTTCTTGCCCTCCTTCTTCACCTCTTTCGTTTCCGAGGGCTTCTTCGCGGGAGCCTTCACCTTCCTGACCTTCTTCGCAGGTGCCTTCTCCGGCTCCTCCTCTGCGGTCTCGGCCTCCTCCTCTGAGACCACGCCGAGGTCCTCCTTCCAGTGCCCGATGGTCTTCTGGCCGGCCCCTTTGAGGTGCTCGTGGACCTCCTTCGTCCTCTCATCGTCCTCCAGAGCTTCCGCTAGCTCCTCGGGCGATGTGATCCCGATGGCCTCGAGCTTCGCGATGTACTCTTCCTTGAACATGTGGAGCTTCATGAACTCGTCATGGTGTTCTGATTTCTTCTCTGGCAACTCGTTCACCTCCCGGGCTTCTCTATGATGTAGATGCCGTCCTGGAAGACCCTCGGGTCAAAGCCCTTGATCTTCGTCCCGCGCTCGATGTTCGCCGCGGTCTGGCCTGCATCCTCGACGTTCGGACTCGTGACCGAGACCTGGTCCCCCTTGATGACGACCTTCGTCGAGCCGAGGATATCGGCCTTCCTCGGGTGCTTCTCTCCAAGGAAGTTCTCGATTAGGAACACGTCCCCCTTGACCGATGCCTTGATCGGGAAGTGCGCGTAGACGATCTTCATCTTGTACTCGAAGCCCTTGGTGGTCCCGACGAGCATGTTCCGTATGTGGGCTCCGTACGTTCCCACGAGCGCCTTCTCCCGCTTCCTCGGAAGCTCGCTCGAGACCACGATGTGATCCCCCTTCTTCTCGACCTTGATCCTCGGGTGCGAGAGCTTCTTCGAGACCTCCCCTTGAGGTCCCTTGACATTGACGATCCCGTCGGCTATGCTAACTTGGACCTTCTCCGGGATCTCTATCTCATCCTTCAGCATTCCTGTGCGCATTGTGAACACCTCAGTAGACGAACGCCAGCAATCTGCCGCCGACGCCCCCTTTCTTAGCATCCATATGAGTCACGACGCCCTTCGTCGTCGTGAGTATCAGTACTCCGAAATCCTGTGCTGGCAGGTACCTGGCCTCGTACTTCTCCAGGTCGGCCGCCTTGACCGCATACCTGGGCCTGATCACGCCGCAGTTGTTTATGTGGCCCGAGAGCGCGACCTTGAACATCCGGTTCCTGCCGTCCTCGATCAGCTCGAACTGCTTGATGTAGCCGCTCTCCTGCATCACCTTGAGCACGCGGCCGATGAGCTTCGACGACGGGCGGAGTTCGCACTCGCCCTTCCCGACCCTCTCGGCGTTCTTGATGACTCCCATCGCGTCGTTGAGTGTATCGTGTTGCATGTCATCTCACCTCACGAGTACTTCCTGAATCCGATGTTTGGTGCGATCTCTCGGAAGCACTGTCTGCATAGGTGCATCCCGTACCTTCGGATGATGCCCCTCTTCCTTCCGCATCTGGTGCATCCGATCGTCCTTCCGAACACTTTCTTGGGCTTCAATCGACCACCTCCACACCGAACTTGGACTTGACGAACTCGATCCCTTCCTTCTTCGTCAGCCTCTGGTACTTGGGCACCTTGGCCCTCAGGATGCGCCTTATCTGGACCCTCTTCCCACGCCTGCCAAGGGCCGCGCTCACGTCCAAGCCGAATATGCCGATCTCGGGGTCGTACTTCATCCCCGGGAAGTCGGTGTAATCCTGAATGCCGAACGAGAAGTTGCCCACGGGGTCGAACGAGTAGGCCGCCATCTTGTTATCCCTGATGTAGAGCGCCTTCTTGACGAACTCCATCGCCTCGTCCCCTCTCAGGGTGACCTTGCACCCGATCTGCATGCCCTCCCTGATGCCGAAGTCCCTGTTGGTCGTCTTCGCGACGGTCCTCACGGGCTTCTTCCCAGTGATCATCTTGAGGACCTTCTCCGCTTTCAGGAGCCTCTCGCCTGCCTCGCCCACGCCGATGTTGACGACGGCCTTCTCCAGGCGTATCTCCCTCATACCGTTGGTCATGCGACTTTCGCCTCCAGCAGTTTGATCTCGGGCGTCTTCTCTCCGACCACGAACACGTTCTCCTTGATCGTCGAGAAGCCTTCCTTGAACGTCACGAGGTTGGGCGCGGAGCCCCTCCTCACCTGGTAGTCCTCTATCGTCTGAAGGCTTCCGGGGTGCGACCCGCCAATGAGCAGCGCGACGTTCCCCTTCTCGAGCTTGAAGGCCTTCATGACCTTCTGCGAAGGCAGTTCGAGCTTCAGGACGTCGCCTGTCTTGTACTGGTCCCTCGGGAAGAGCATGCACCTGCCGTCATGCAGGTTGAGCTGCACCGTCCCCTTCTTCACGACCTTCTTGTTGTCGATCCTGGCGAGCTTCCAGCCCTTCTCGTTGTCCTCGATCCGGACCAGGTGCAACTTGGATTTGTAGTCTATCAGCATGCGGTAGCTCTCTTTGGACTTCAGGACCGTGACTACGTCCATGAGCCCGATCGGGAACTTGTAGTCCGTGACGATCCTGCCGTCGACCTGGACTCCCCTGCTGCCTATGATGAACCTCGCCTCCCTGGAGTTGTCGCATAGCTTCAGCATGTCCCTTATCACCATCGCCAGCGGCATCGAATCCTCGGTCCCGTGCGGTCCAGGGCTGGGCTTGCTCACCCAGTGGCTAGTCTTCCTTGTGATCGGCCAGCTGCTCGGCGCAGCCATCCTCTTGAGGTGCTTCTTCATCTAGCTCATGCCTCCCTTGAGACTGTCCAGTTTGCTCTTTCTCCAGGGATCGGAGAGGTCGAGCTTGGTCAGCAGGACGTCCGATGGGTCGACGGGCCTCGGCTTCTGCGTGCCGTCGGCCTTTGGTACCGTGACGTTCTCGACTATGATCTTGCAACTCTTGAGGTCGACAGATGCGACCTTCGCCTCTGATGTCTTGAAGTCCTTCGCCCCTCGGAGCAGCTTGACGGTGTCGCCCTTTCTCACGGGCAAGGAGCGGACGTTGTATTCGCTCATGAGCGCGGAACTAAGGTGCGCCGCCACCATCCTCTTCTTCATGTGAAGGGGCGCATTGGCCCTCGCCTTCCTCTGCTTGTTTGCCTTCGTGCTAGTTGTCAATGCCATGGTCCAACCTCCTCACACGATCATCGACGCGGTCGCAGCGATCCTCGGCCACCTCTCAGCGGCCTCCCTCGCGACCGGCCCCTTGATGTCCGTCCCCTTCGTCTCTCCAGTATCGGTGATCAGGACGACGGCATTGTCCTCGAACTGGACCATCGTGCCATCGGGCCTTCGGAAAGCCCTCTTCTGCCTGACAATGACTGCCCTGAACAGCTGCTTCCTGACCTCAGGTGTGCCCTTCTTGACCGTGATGACCATCATCTCGCCCAGCGCGGCGTTCGGGTACCTCCTCTTGGTCCCGTGATACTTCGGAACGCTCACCACCTCGACTATCTTCGCGCCGGTGTTGTCGATGCAGTCGAGCCTTGCACGGGTCGGTATGCCTCGCGTCTGTCTTCCGGGAATTGCTTTCATCGTAATCACTTCCGTTTGTTCTCTATCACGACGTATGATACTCTCTTGCTGAGGGGTCGGCACTCCATGATGGTGACGTCGTCACCGATCTTCGCCTGCATGCAGGGCGAGGAGTGTGCTAGATACTTGCTCGTCCTCTTCTCCAGTCTCTCGAACTTGGGCAGGCTCCTCATGTACTGCCTCTCTATGGCCACGGTGGTCTGCATCTTGGCGGACACGACCGTGCCGCTCAGGATGGTGCCCCTGACCGGCAGCGTACCGTGCCACGGGCAGTTCTGATCCTTGCACATGCCCTTCGGCGGCTCCATGTCGAGCCCTATGTCCCTAACGCCGGTCTGAGTCGTCTTCTTGACCTTCTCTGCCATCGCATCTCACCCTACCGCACTTTCTTGATCCTGTCCTCAGGTCTGAACTTGATGTCCTCGCCGGAGACGATGTGCGCTCCCGCCTCGTTCACGAACCGGAACCTGCAGCAGTCCTTGGGAACCATCCTCGGTTTCCCGGATTGCTCGACCGTGAATGTGTTCCTGGATTCGTCCACGACCCTGCCCTTGATCCCAAGGTACTCCTTGCAGGTGGACTCCAGGACCTCCACGTCCAGTCCGATGAACTCGCGTCTCCGGAAATCTCCTAAACTCATGCTCGGCTACCTGCTCACCACGGAGAATCCCAGCTCCTCGAGGACCTCTTTGACCTTCCTCTTGTGGTCGCCCTGCAGCTCTATCCTGCCCTCCTTGGCAGTGCCACCGGCGGCGCACCGGGTCTTGAGTTTCCTTGCGAGGTCGTTCAGGTCTATGTCCGTCGAGTCGATGCCTTCGACCACGGTCACGACCTTGCCGTACCTTCTGGTGTCCGTGAGTATACGTATCTTCTGTTGTTCCTTCGCTATCTGTTCACACATGCAGAGCTCTTCAGGTAGTCCACATACCGAGCAAATTCCACCCATTACTTCTTCTCCTCCTTCGTCGGCCTCTTGGCCACCGGTTTCTTCGTCTTCGGCATCGGGGTCTTCTTCGGTTCCGCCTTTGCCTTCGCTTCCATCGCGGGTCTCGGGCCGGCCTTCACTGCTTTGGCCAGCTCTATTTCCCGCATGATCGTGTGTATCCTCGCGACCTCCGTGCGGAGAGCGCGGAGCCTGCCTGGGCTCGCGGGTGCGCCGCCCATCGCCGCCACGCCTCTCTCGTGCATCAGCTCGTCGTTGATCTCCTTGAACTTGGCCATGAGGTCGTCGGGCCTCATCGCCCTGATCTCCTTGGACTTGAGAAGAACCATTCTACTGCGCCTCCTTCTTCTTCTCTTCAGCCTGTTCCACCTTCTTCTCGGGGGTCTCCGCGGGCGGTTTGGGCTGCTCTGTCACCACTATCGCCTGGACCGGAGGCGTCACTGCAACGATGGCCTCTCCCGCAGCTGGCGGCGCGATTTCCTTCTTCTTCCTGGCCTTCCTGACGATCTTCTTCTCTTCCTCGCCAGGAACAATCGGGGCTTGGGGCTCGCCCTCCTCCTTCTTCTTCCTCACACGCTTCGGCTTGGCGGAACTTTCTCCTTCGATGGTCCTCTTCAGTTCCGCGACCGCTTCCTCCGCCTTCTTCTCATCGGCCTTCGCAGCAGCGGCCACTTCTGGGGTGGCGACTTGTGCTTCGGGGGCGGGTGCAGGCGGAAAGATCGTTATCTCGTCTGGGAGCTTCGCGTTCGGGTCCATGATCTGGACCGTGACTCCGATTACCCCAGGTTTCAGTTTGGCCGCCGCGAAACCTTGGCGCATGAAATTCAGCTTGGCCTGGCCGCAGTACTTTATGTGTCCATCCTTGAACTTCTCGGTCCTGTGCCTCTGGCCGGTGAGCTTGCCGGAGATTATGACCTGGCATCCCCTCGCTCCATTCTCCATGATCCTTCGCACCGTCGAGTGGCCCGCACGTCTGAAGTGCCAACCCCGCTCGAGTGCGTTCGCGAGCTTCTCCGCCATGATCTGCGCGTTCAGGTTCGGGTTATCGACTTCCTGGACCTCGATCTGCGGGTTGTTGAAGTTGAAATCATGCTCGATCGCCTGCGTTAGGCTCTTGATGTTCTCGCCCCTCCTGCCTATGACCAGACCCGGCCTCTCGGTTATGAGCGTGACCCTCGTGCCCATGGGCGTCCTCTGCACGTCCAGCCCTCCGAACCCGGCTCTGCCAACCCTTTTCATCAGGTACTCCTTGAGCAGGACGCGCCGAATGTTCTCAGTGACAAACTTCCTCTCACTTGCCATTATGATCACTCCTTCGAGGGCCGTCCTAGGACGCCTCGACCTCCTCAAGCACGATCTCTATGTTGGTCGTCTGATCGTTCCAAGGGGTGCTCCTGCCCTGGGCCCTCGGCATCATGGATTTCTGGATCCTTCCTCTGGACGCGGCCGCCAGCCTTACCCTCATGTTGTCGGCCTCGAGTCCCTTGTACTCCGCGTTCGACTGTGCGCTCTCGAGCACCTTCAGGATGGCCTTCGCCGCATTCTTCGGGAACCGGGCAGGGCCGACCTTCCGCTTCGGGTTGAGGTACATCTTGAACCTCGTGAAGGGCACCGGGATCTTCAGCTCTATGACCCCCTGGAGGTACTTCTTGGCGTCCTCGACCTTCATGCCCTTCAGCTCCTTGCAGACCTCTCGGCAGTGCTTCGGTGAGACTCCGAGCTCCATGCCCAGAGCCCTGGAGGTCGTTTCCGGGTCCGACGTCTGTGAATATCCTCTCATGATTTTTCACCCTCCTCACTTGAGCGGCATGAACTTGGACGACCTTGTCGCACCGACTCCCAGGCCGGAGTGCTTCACGGACTTCCTGGTCATCGCGAACTCGCCAAGCGCATGGCCTATCATCTCCGGCTTGATGTCGATCGGCTGGAACGCCTTGCCGTTGTAAATGTGAACCGTCTTCCCCACGAACTCTGGCAGGACCGGTATCTCCCGTCTGTGGGTCCTCACGGGCCGTCCTTCGGACCTTCTCAGCCTCTTCACGAACGCTTCCTGCTCGATGTTCAGTCCGCGGATGTAGGTCCTGCGGGCCCTTGCAGGGAGCAGCTCGATTATGTCTGCGAACGGCAGCTTGAGGAGCTCCTCCATCGAGTGGCCTCTGTACGTGAACTCCTTCTTCCTCCGGGCCTGGATCTGGCTCTTCTTCTTCCTCAGCTTCCTTCTCGCGGACTTCGCGGAACCCATGTGCCTGGCCGAGGGCTTGATCTTCTTCTCGGGGGCCGGTGCGACTCCTGGAGCCGCTGCTGGCGCTGCCGGTGCGGCAGGTGCCGCTGCACCCTTTGGGGCGCCCAGGACCTTCACCGCGCCTTTCTCAGCCGCTGGAGCCTTTGCTGCTGCCTTCGCCGGCTTCTCTTCCTTCTTCTTCTCGTCGGCCATTCATCACACCTTCTTCTTCCTTTGTGGAGCCAGCCTACCTACCTTTCTTCCGGGGGGCGTGTTCCTGCCAACGCTGGATTGGGTACCAACGTGGGGGTGACCACCGCCACCATGCGGGTGGTTGACCGGGTTCATCGCAACGCCTTTGACCTTGAAGTAGGCCTTCGCCTTGCCGTGGTACGCATGGAACTTCTTGCCCGACTTCGCCAACGGCTTCTCCTTGTGCCCTCCGCCAGAGACCAGTCCTACCGTGGCGAGGCATTTCTTGTCGACCTCCTTGAACTTGCCCGAGGGCATGAGGAGGGTCGTCCTCTTCGCGTGGCTGACGATCGTCGCGGCCGTGCCCGCGGTCCTCGCGAACTTCCCGCCATCTCCAGGCTGTGATTCGATGTTGTAGACGATCGTTCCCTCTGGGATCGTGCCGACCGGCATCGTGTTCCCTGCGACGATCTCCCCGCCCGCGCCGAAGGTCACCTGCTGGCCGACCATCAGCCCGTCGGGGGCGATCATGAACTGCTTGACCTTCCCGAACTCGATCTTGGCGAGTGGGGCGATCCTGCCGGCTTCGTGGACCAACCCCATCACGGTGCCGCTCCCGGGCTTGATGCGCGGATGCGTCGCGTCGGTGAATCTGAGATGTCTCGGAGACCTGTACCTGCCGAAGCCCCGTCCCCTTCTCTGAGTTATGAGTCTCTTTCCCATTTGGTCACCCACCTAGAATATTCCGATCCTCATGCCGATGTCCTCGGCTGAGTAGCCCGGCTTGAGCTTGATGATCGCGTGCTTCCCGTCCTTCATTATCTTGATGTTGATCTTCTCGACCTTCGCCTCGAACCTGGCCTCGAACGCCTTCTTGATGACGGGCTTCGTCGAATCCATCCGGACCACGAACTCCAGCCTGTTGCCGTCCTTCAGGTCCTGGGTAGGCGTACCGGACATCGCGTTCATCGTCTTCTCTGTCACGTACGGATGAAGAATGATCGTCCTTCTCATCGGCTCCACGCTCCTATCAACTGGAATGCGGACTCGGAGATCAGCACGAGCCTGCCCGGGTCTCCGCCTGGAGCGAGCAACGAAGCGTTGACCGCATTCGGCGTCGCCACGTCCACGCCAGGCAGGTTCTGAACGCTCTTCATGCCTGGGCAATCCTTGGAAACCACCACCAGCAGGCTCTTGGGGATCCTGTACCTGCGGCCTCTCATCTTGCCCCTGCCCGCCCTGACATTCTTGCCGTCGAGTGCTCTCTGGATGTCGTCGTAGACGCCGATGGATGCCAGCGCTTCGATGGCCCGCTTCGTCGTCTTGATGGATTCGAATTCGTCCTTGACCACAACGGGCACGGTAAGCTCCTCACCGAACTTGTGGCCGCGTGATCTCACCATGTCAAGCTTGCTTGTCGCGCTGAGCGCGGAAAGCTTGGCGAGCGACATCTCGCGCTTGTTGATCTTCTTGCCGAGGTCCTTGTCCACCTTCGGCGGGTGGGCACGCCTTCCCCCGACGTTGTTCGGAGACTGCGCCGCGCGTGAGCTGTCCATCAGCCTCTGCACTCTCGCAACCCCTCTGCCTTTTCCCCAGGTCTGGACCGAGTGCCTCATGCCTGCAGTGGGCGAGGGAGCGTACGGCTGCCTCTTGTTCGCCTCGATGGCAGTAACGGCCCTCCTGATCACGTCCGGCCTGAAATCGGTCTTGAAGACCTCTGGAAGGTTCTGCTCCCCGGCGACCTTTCCTTCGAGGTCGTATACGTTGACCTTGCCTGGGATGTGTTTCGGCTTCGCCTCTTCCTTGGCCTCTTCGGCCTTTACCTTCTTCGCTTTCTTCTCAGCCATCCGAATCACACCCCCTGCTTCGATTCGAGCGATATGAATGTAATCTGCGGCGGCTCCGCGAGTTTCAAGACGCCCGTTAGCCTCACCGGTTCCCTCAGCCTCACGATCCTCTTCGACGAGCCCGGCACGGAACCGTGCACCAAGACGTAGCTGTTCTTCACGATGCCATAGTTGATGAACCCGCCCTTGGGGGTGATGTCTTCTCCGTTGTCACCTATCTTCAGGACTCGCTTGTTGAGTTCGGTCCTCTGGTGGAACCCTCTCTGGCCGCCTTGGGGGACTGTGTGCCTGACGTAGTTCGGCCGCTTCGTACCCAAGGTACCTATGAGCCTTCTGTGCTTGCTGTTCTTGTGCATGAGCAGCTTCGTGCCCCATCTCTTCGTGACACCCTGCCACCCTCTGCCCTTCGTGATCGACGAGACATCGACCATCTCGCCTTCCTTGGTGAAATCCTTGATCGTCACCGACTTCCCTAGGACGCTCTTCGCGTAGTTCAGCCGGTCCTCCATCTTGCTGCCTCCGACCCTGATCTCCATCAGCTCGGGCTTCTTCTTCGGCAGGCCGCTCACTAGCACTGGTTGGGTGTAGAGCAGAGCCCTGATGTCGTCATACTCCAGCTTCTCTGCCTCTGTCCAACCCGCCTTCTCGTCATAGTCCTTCGGGATCGGCAGTCTCCTTGCGAGTTCCTTGTCGATGCTCTTGGACCAGACCTCGCCGATGGCCTTCTTGCCGTAGGCGGTCTCCTGGTAGAATCGCACCGCGCACACTTTCATCGGCGGAACCTCGAGCACCGTGACCGGGATCCGGACTTCCTGTCCAGCGGTCGTGCTCTTCGCGCGGAAGTCCACGATGAATGCGTGGGTCATCCCTGCCTTGTATCCAGCGAAGCCCTGGAGCTTTGCGTCGTCTCCGCCCTCGGGCCACGTCTGGATTCTAGCGGTTATGCTGCTCGCTCTCTTCCTGGGTGAGTAGCCCATTGAGCCTTTTCTTGGACGTCTAGTGGCTGGCATAGCTATCCCTCGTCTCGAATCGATAGACCTAGCTGTAAGTCCTCGAGTGTTTCGAGCACAGCGTCCGAGAGGCCTTTGTCCTCGGCCGTGACGCCTCGTTCGCGCCTGAAAACATCTTTCAGCGCGAGTGTTGGGTTGCTCTTTAGGCATTGCCCATATGGCGTCTGGCCGATACCGCCTCAGGTATCGCAACGCGCTGAATGAGCTAATAGTATATAAAAGTGACCGCTCAGAGCTTGCCCGCTTTCACTTTTTTCTGGGCGCGCTTCCCTCGCTCCTTGGCCGTGTATCCAGTCACCCTCTCCAGAAACGTGTTGAACGCCTTGATCGTGCTTCCCGCGACATCGTCCGGGACCGTGGGATCCATCTTCGTGTCTATGCACAGGTTCTTCTTGCAGGCCCACGCAGCCAGCGGCTTCAGCGCCCCGAAGTTCGTGACCAGTCTCCCGTCCTTCTCCTCGACATTCCCGAAGATGTCCTGCATCGCGGCCTTCAGCTTGTCGGGTGCAACGTTCTCCGCCTGACCCCTTCTGACCTCATATTCCTGCATCGCACATCCCCAGGTCGGTTATGCTCTCTGCTTCCTGAAAAACCTTTGGAGGTCGCAGCTCCCCATCACGTAGTCTTCGAGCTCAAGAACGCTCCTCCAGATCTCCGAGCAACCGCACTCCGGCCATCCGAGCCTGCTCGCATCTTGGGTGATTGAATACGACTTCAGGGAATCGATGATCACGTCATCGCACTTGCCACAGTTGTGTGCGCCTCTTTCCTTTCCCCCGCCCGTAGGATCGCATACGATCTTTCCGGACAATCCCTCGCTGGCCTTGATGACCTCGAGGACGCTCCAGAGCCAGGGCGATCTGTAAGCCCAACCCTTCCACAGCTTCTCGACCAGGGTCCCCTTCTGCACGTTCACCGGGTTGAGGGAAAGGGTCTCGCTCATCTTTGCCGCCGCGCGCATCGTGGTTATCGAGTCCGCGATCGCTTCCGACTCTGATAGGAATGGAGGTTTGAGGAGGACATAGGTTCTGACATCGGCCCCGTGCGAGTGCGCCGTTGCAGCCGCCCGCTCGTAGTCCTTGAAAGTGAATCCCTTGTTGATGGAGTATCTGAGAACGTTGTCGTTGGAGCTCTCAAGGCCCAGAGCAATCTCGATGTCATCGTGAATGCTCACGACACTTCCAAGAGTCTCATCTGTCACGTACTCTGGGCGCGACTCGAACAGGAGCCTGGTGCCTCCATCCTCGCAATGCTTCAGGATGGTCTCCCTCTGCTCCTTTCCTACTTCTGACTCATCAAGGAACGATCCAGACGTGTAGACCTTCAGGAAATCGACTTGACCTAGCTTCTGGACTCCAGTGGCGAACTGTTTCGTCACGTCCTCAGGCTTGACGTCGCAGCTCGATTCGACGTTGTAGCCGCACATCGAGCAGCCGTCCCGATGGAAATGGCTGCACCCCGACGTGCGAAGAATTACGACGCCTGCATCCACCGTCTTCCCGTTGAGGTACTCCTTCTCCTTCCACGCAGCCACTGGAGAAGTCGCATCTGACCTGCGGGCGCCTTTAGATCTTCTCTCTGACATGTGCGGTCTTTCCAAAAGCATCATCGTGCATGAACGGATTCAAGATGGCTCACAGATCGTAAGGCTTCAGTGTGCGCCTTCCGTTCTTCTTTGCTCTCCTCGCGGCCATCTCTATCATCTCGCGGACCTCTCTGTCGAGTTCGTAGTAGAACTCCTCTGAGATCCTGCAGCCTTCTCCGACACAGTCCTTGACGTCGGAGACCTTGATAATCATCTTGCCGTTGCGCAGTGCGGATACTGACATGGACGACTCCCCCTCGATTCGAGCGAGACGATGCTAATGCGCCTGTGGTTTTTAACGCTTTCCACGCGAACTCCTTCCCAAAGCTTTTTTGTGTGCATCCATTTATGGTGCCGGAGACATCGATGGACACCGGCAAGAAGCTCGAACTCATCGCCAGGAACTCGCTTGAGATCGTCACTTCCGAGGAGTTGAAGAGTCTCCTCGAGAGCAATCCCAAACCGACTGCGTACATCGGCTACGAGCCGAGCGGGTTCGTTCATGCCGGTCAACTGATAACCGCTGCCAAGATCATCGACTTGCAGGACGCAGGTATCGAGGTCACGATATTCCTGGCAGACTGGCACGCCCTCATCAACGACAAGCTCGGAGGGAAGCTAGAGAACATCAGGGCTTGCGGGGAGTACCTCAAGGAGTGCTTCCTGGCGGCGGGCGTGAAGGATTCAGTCAAGTTCGTTTGGGCGAGCGACCTGATCAGCCATGCAAGCTATTGGGAGAAGTTCATCAGGATAGCCAAGGCCAGCTCACTCCAGAGGATCAAGCGGGCGATGACGATCATGGGGAGGACGGAGGACGAAGCCGAGATCGACGCGTCCAAGGTCATGTACCCGCCGATGCAAGCTGCAGACATCTTTGAGCTTGGAGTCGACATCGCGCTCGCAGGAATGGACCAGCGGCGTGCGCACATGCTCGCGAGGGACGCCGCCGAGAAGCTCGGTTGGAAGAAGCCGATCGCACTGCACACACCATTGCTGATGAGCTTGCAGGGCGGGGCACGGATGGACCCGGTCGACGCGAAGATGTCCAAGAGCGCACCCGGTAGCGCAGTCTTCATGCATGACACTCCCGAGGAAATCGCAAAGAAGGTCAAGAACGCATTCTGTCCTGCAGAGGTTGAAGGAAATCCGGTAATCGACATAATGCGTTTGATAGTGTTCCCGATGCTCGGTTCCGTCCACATCGACAGGCCGGAGAAGTACGGTGGTCCGATCGACTTCCGCAGTTTCAATGAGCTGCAGGAGACCTACACCGCCGGGAAGCTCCATCCTCAGGACCTCAAGAAAGGTGCCTCGGAATGCCTAGCCACGATCTTGAAACCCGTCCGAGAGCACTTCGAGAGGAACCCGAAGAACCTCGACAAGGTCAAGGCGCTCTCAGTGACCAGATGATCACATGTTCTTGAGAAGCTTCATCGCGCTCTCTGCCGCGATGTTGAGTATGGCCTCGACGTCCCCGACCCCGGTCAAGCCTGCGGCGCCGGGATGTCCACCACCGCCATTGGTGGTCTCTTCCCCTATACCTCCAAGCAGCTTGCCCAGGTGGATCCCCTTCCTGACCATGGTCTGGGTCGCTCGCGCGCTGACCCTGAAATCGTCGCCTCTCTGCGAGCCAACGAACGCTATGTCAGCCCCGAGCGATAGCAGGGCCTTGCACACGGAGGCCTCGAAGGCGCTGCCTTGGGAAGCCGCCACTATGAACTCCCCGACCTTCCAGTACTTCAGTCTCTGCGCGCCCTTGAGCTGCGAGATCCTCTCGGAGATGTCCGTCTCGGTCTCCGCGAGGTTCATCGCCTCGTCCATGTGGATGTCGTGGAGCGCCATGAGCTCCGAGAAAGTGATGAGCGTGTTCGGTCTGGCGAACTTGAAGTAGCCAGTGTCTGTCAGGATGCCGAACATGAGTGCAAGGGATACCTCTCTGGGAGGTGACTTCCCGGCCGCTTTGAGGAGTTCGTAGACTATCTCCGAGCAGGACGCCTTCGACTCGTCGGAGTGGTACATCCGCGCGCCATCCCACTTCGTGTTCCTCGTGTGATGGTCGATCACGATCGCATTCGTGAGATCGAATTCTCCATTGAGCTGCTCCGGCCCGGACGTATCGAGGATCAAGATACGTGCGGCGTGGACCTTCGCGACGTCCTCGAAAGTCTCGATGCCGAGGTTCTTCGCAAGCAGCTTCGAGACCCTGTCGAGCCCTCCCGGAGTGCCGATGAACACGTCGGGGAACGACTTTTGGACCGCATGTGCGCTCGCCAGCGCATCAGGGTCGGCGTTCCCGTGGACTAAGACGAGCGTCCCGCCGCCTTTGGCCAGTTCGGCCGCTATGTCCAGGAGCACGGCTAGAGGTCAGAACTAATTGACTATAAAACAAGTGCTTTCCAGATGTCCGAAGAAGTCTGAATCCCGGCGGGCCTATTCCCCACCGGAGTCGGGTTTCGGAGGAGCCGCCGCGCCGGGCCCCTGGAGCGCCTGCGTGATCTGCCCCTGCAGGCTCGAGTGTCTCTCGCGGAGATGCTTGTCCTGCCTCTCGAGGGTCTTCACCCGGACGTCCGTGGTCTCCTTCTGGTCCTTGAGCTCCGTCAGGAGACTCGGCTTGTCCTTCACCTGTATCAGGAGCGACCCGACGTTCTTGTAGACGACGGATTCCGACGGGGTCTTCTCGAGCTCCTGGATGGTCTTGTCCAGTTCCCTCACCTGGGCCTCGAGCTGGATCTTCTGGCTCGTGACCATCTGGATCTGTTGGGTCAGCTGCTGGAACTGTGCTATCTGATTCTGGACCTTCGGTGGTATGCTGTCCATCATGCTCTTCTAGCCTCCTTTGCCGTTTCTTCAGCTACATTCGTCCATCTGATATATGAGTTGAGGGCCGCCCTCAGTGCCGTCTGATCTTCCGCCTCAATGTTCACCAAGACCTTCCTGTCCCCCGGTGCGACCGATATCCTCGTCCTCGGGATCTTCTCGGCCAACTCCGGCGAGAGCGCCCCTGCGACGACGGAGGCGTAGTCGGTTTCGATGGTGAGCTCGGCCCTGCACGTCAAGTTCATCTTCCCTTGACCGACTTGCGCACGTTCGGCCTTTCCTTGTAGAACACCTTCGAGCCACACTTCTCGCATTGAAGGCCGACAGTGTTCACGTTGGTCCTCACGGGCTCCTTGCACTTCGCGCACTTGTACATGGGAACTTACTCCTTCTTCTTCCGCTTCTTCGGCTTCTCGGGCTTGAGCTCTTCGGGCTTCTTCTTCGGCTCCTCGGACAGGAGCTCTTCGGGCTCGGGCTCCCGCTTTATCTCCTCTTGTTCGACCTCGGGCTCAGCCTCTTTCTTCTTCGGCTCTTCCTTCTTTGCCGCTTCCTTGGCTTCTGCCTCCGCTAGGACCACGGCGACCTCTCGCCTCACTGCCACAGGCTTCGTTGGCATGTAGGAGCCGCTCGCTGTGATCGCCCCGCAATGGTTGCAGAACCAGATGCCGTTCGCTTTCCTCGACATCGCGACCGCTTTGCATTTCGGGCACTCGTGCCTCCCCTTTGCCACGGCCTCGATGTCTGCGATCCGTTTCCTGACCGTGACGCCGTACCTAACTCCCAGTCTTCCTGAAGAGCCGACCTTCTTCGTCCTCTTGGACATCTTGGTCCCCTCACAGCTTGGAGCGGATCTCCGCTCCGATCCTCGATGATGTTTCTACTACCTTCAACACTTCGTCGAGCGTGAATGCGCCATCCAATCCTTTCTGCATCGCGCACAGGTTCCCCGTCTCTATCGTCGCGACGGTCAACCTCGCATCCGCGACCCGCTCCTCGTCGTGCGTCGGATCCACCAGGAGCTTTCCGTCGATCTTGACAACGGTTATGGATATCGGTTGGTGCTTCACCGGCAACGGGACGTCCTCGCCCAATCCAGCCGCCTTGTTGGGTACCATCGCGGTCTTGAACGCCGCGTTCGCCCCGATGCTAGCCGCATCGAACAGGTTCCCATCGTAGTCCAGCACATGCACATCGACGAACATTATCCAGACCTGCTTGCCAGGCTCCAGGCAGAGCTTCTCGAGATCCACCGCATGGCCCTCTCTGATCCCTCTGTCGACGACCCTGGCGACCTCGATCGATGTCTGGTCCGGCGGGCCGCTCTCGAACGTCTCGCTGGCCATCGGGATGAGTTCCGCATTGGTTGTGAGAACGCCCGTGTTAGGGGTGTCCGGGAAAGGCGCTCCGAGTATCAGTTTCACGCCCACCACTACCGTGGTGTCTCCAAGATGCACGAGCGCCGAGCCCTGGGCGGAGCCGATGTAGTTCGTCTCGACCTTCAGCGATCGCATCTCGTCGAACTGTCTCCCGTCCGACCTCATGCCCTTCGCCAGCAGTCGGGTGATGTAGTCCCTCTTGAGATCCGCTACGACGTCCTTCGACATCTCAAGCACCCTCCTCTTGGCCCTCGGCTCTGGCAGAGTACCTTCTCTTCAGAGCGTCCCTCTGAACCTCGTAAACCTTCTTGCAAGCACCCACGGCCATGTGAAGGCCCTTGTCGAATTCTTCCCTCGTGAGATCGCCATCCATCTGGAGCAGGACGACCTCGTCGGTCCTCGGGACGTACCCGACAGGTATGTCCGCCTGCCCGAAGTTGTCCTCTTCCTTGCCTAGGTCGAGCACAATCGTGTTCGCGACCTTGCCAGCGGCGACCGAGGCCACAAGGTCCCTCATCGGGACCCCTGCATCCGCAAGCGCCACCGATGCGGCGGTCAGGCCTGCGCATCTCGTACCGGCGTTCGCCTGGAGCACTTCGATGTAGACATCAATCGAGGTCCTCGGGAAGTACTCGGTGAAAACGACGTGCGTCAGGGCCTCGGAGAGGATCTTCGATATCTCGTGCGACCTTCGGTCGGGGCCGGGCCTCTTCCTGTCCTCCACCGAGAACGAAGCCATGTTGTAATGGCACTGGACCAGCGCTCGCTCGGTGTTCTGGAGATGCCTGGGGTGGCACTCCCTCGGCCCGTAGACGGCGGCCATGACCTTGTTCATTCCCCATTCCACGAACGCGGAACCGTCAGCCTTGTTCAATACTCCAGCTTCGATCTTCAGCGGCCTCATCTCGTCGGGCCTGCGGCCATCCAGTCGGAGGCCTCTCTCGTCTATCAGTTTGAGATCTGTAGGTGCTCCACCCATTTCTTCACGCTCCCTTTACCTGATTCTCCTCAAGGAATCTCTTGACCTTCTCTGTGAGTCCGAGGTTGTGCGCCTCGTCTTCTATCATTTTGATTGCCTTGACTGCGAGTACCATGTTGTCCAGTTCCCCGTCGATCCATATCCTTCCGTTCTGGCCGACGTAGATCCTGCAACCTGTCATTGTCTTCATTGTCTGTATCATCGAGCCGTTCTTGCCTATGACTCGCGGGACCTTTGAGGGCGACAGTTCGACGACCATTCCTCCGGTGAGCTTCCTGAGCCCGTGGTCCTGCATCGACACGGATATCCTCTTGATCTCGTCAACCCCGACTATCTTGAGAAGGACGATATCGCCGACCGACATGAACTTGCGGGTCTCTCCGAACTCGACCCTCCACGGGACCTCGTTGACATGAAGCGGTGACGGGTACGGCGAGTTGATGTCGACCAGCCAGTTGGACGACCCGACTCCGATGATCTTGCCGACTACCAGGTCTCCTCTCATCGGCATGTATTGCCCCGACAGGGGTACGACGCTTATCGAGTCCGGCCTGACGCTCTTGATGCCCAAATGGGCGGCGTATATCTTGCCGCCTTCCGAGAAGGTCCCCGGCCCTGCCCTCTTGCTCGATATCGCAAGGAGCTCTCCCGGGACGACTATCTCTCTCGCTGCCTCTTTAGAATCATTACTGCCCATTTGTCTCACTCGCATGTTTTCGATAAACACGCTGGGAACGAGGCTAAAATCACAAAGATTCGCTTCGTGGCCCGCAGTGCATTTACCCTTATCTCTCTTCAGAGCCGAAAACGTGTTCATCCCTTAAATCTTTTGGTCGGAGGGGTTCGGCTGGGTAGACGCCTCCTTCCACAAGCCAGACCAGGGATCAGCCCTTGACAATCTTGCTCTCGGCCTCACCGTGGGTCTTGTTGCTGATTTTCTCGAGGAACTCGGTCTGTAGCCCCGCGGGCATCTCGACGACGCCGATCCACGAGCCATCCTTCTGCCATTCCTCTTTCGTGATCTTGCCGAAATGCTTGAAGTCCTCGTAGCATCTGCCGTAGTCCTCTCCGGTCACTTTCACGGCGATCCTCACCTTGTCGAACTTGATGGGGATGAGCGGTCTTAGAGCGTCCATGACCATCGGGACCTGGGCCTCGACGCTCTTGAACGGATCGATATGGACCTTAGCCTCCTCCATCGCTATCTCGATCCTGGTGATCGGATGAGGACCTCCTGTCTGCGGGTTCATCGCGTTCCTGGCGATGTACTCCACGATCCTCTTCTTCTTGCTGTCCAGCATGACCTTCCGCTGTTCCGTCGTCAGATGGACCTCGCCTTTGAGGACTATGACCTTCGCGACCTGCATCGAGTCTATCGTGCCGAAGATCTCCTTGACCTTCTCCTCGGATGCTCGCGTCCCCTTCTTGGCGTTCTTGAAAATCGTGTCTATGACCAAGTGGTCGAGGAGGTCGACCTCTTTCCCGTCCTTCATCTTCTGGACGGCGGCTGGGTCTATGAGTATCTCGAAGCTCTCTCCATGAGACTCATATCGCGCGACTATTGCGTCCTCGATGTCCACCATATGATCAAGCTCAAGCGGCCAGCTTCTTGACGTAGGCCTCAACCTCGGCCTCCGTCAGTCTCCTGAACCGCTCTCCTACCTTGACGACACCTATCTCCACGGCCTTCGTGTTGAGTGTCTCCTCGGTCGCCTTCCGGAGTGCCTTCAGGCCCAGCAAGATCGCCTCGTCCATGCTCATGTCTTCCTTGTACTCCTCCTCGAAGACGTCCATGATCGCGTTCTTGCCGGCACCGATCGACCCCGCCTTGTAGGCCACGAGAGCCCCGCTCGGGTCGGTCTCGAATAGGTGGTTTCCTTGCTCATCCACACCCGCGACGAGCAATGCCGTCCCGAATGGTCTGACCCCACCGTACTGAGTGTAATTCTGCTTGAAGTCGCACAGCCTCTTCACAAGAGTCTCGATGTCCATCTTCTCCGCGTAGGTCACCTTGTTGACCTGCGCGAGCATCCTGGCGTAGTCCACCAGGACACGGGCATCGGCGACGAGTCCGGAAGTCGCGCATCCGATGTGCTCGTCGATCTGGAAGATCTTCTCGATAGATTTCGATTCGATGAGCTTGCTAGCTATCCTCTTGTCCACGATGAGTGCGACCCCGTCCTTGAACTTCAGGCCGACCGTCGTCGTGCCCCTCTTGACGGCTTCACGGGCGTACTCGACTTGGAAGAGCCTTCCGTCGGGCGAGAACACTGTTATCGCCCTGTCGTATGCCATTTGTCCTGGTTGCATTGTTGAACACCTCTCTGACAATGATGACTTCAGCTACCTAGCTGATGACCTGGATTCTGGCTAAGGTGGTAACTCGATATAAAGGTTTTCGGCGAATCGCCCTCAGCTCGAACCGTGATGTATGAGCCCTCATGGACGGTGTTCGCTGGCCGCTAGATCAGCGCTTCGTACTTCGTCTTCAGGGTCTTGATCGTACCCGACGTCCTCAGGGTCGTGACCTTGCTGGGTGAGCCCCTAATGGAGTCCACGGAGCCCAGGACCTTGATCGCCTCGTCCTTCAATCTGTGGGGCACCTTGAGGATCCCGAAGTTGTTCTCGAAGACCGTGATCCTGAACGAATCGCCCAATGGGCTCTTCCTCGAAGTGAATAGCATCGCGTCGAGGAAATCGTTCCTTGAGAGAGATTCGGCGCCGTCGATCTTGAAGGCGATGTATCTCCATCTCTCGCCAGGCCTCTTCTTCGGCATGTGACATCTCAGCGGACGAAGTCCATTCCATGCTTGCTCTTGGGGGCGTCGTCGGCCTGCTGGATCAAGGCGCTCTTGACGCCCGTGAGCACGACCATCGCCCTGACGATCCCGTTCAGCGAGGGGTCGACGCTGCAGCCCCAGATCACTCTTGCCGAGGGACTGATCCTCGCGGTGACGAGCTCTGCCGCCTTCTCCGCTTCGGTGATGGTCATGTCGTTGCCGCCCGTGACCCTGATGAGAGCCCCTCGTGCCGTCGTCAGGTCGATCTCCCCGAGCAACGGCGATTCAAGTGCCTGTCCGACTGCGGATTCTATCCTGTCACCTCTCGCGCTCTTGTTGTCGGCCTCGCCCATGCCGATCATCGCGACTCCACCGTTCTTCATGATCGTCATCACGTCGTTGAAGTCGAGGTTGACCAGACCCGGCCGCGTGATGATCTCCGTCAAGCCCTTTATGGACTCCATCAGGACTTCATCAGCAACCCTGAATGCCGCATCGAGTGGTAGCTTCGGGACCAGCTCGAGCAGTTTGTCATTCGACACGACCGCACATGTATCGCAGTTCATCCTGAGTTTCTCGAGTCCCTTCAAGGCGTTGTCCATCCTCAGCTTACCTTCGGCCTTGAAAGGAAGCGTCACGACGCCTATGACGAGCGCTCCCGATTCTCGAGCAAGCCTCGCGACCACCGGGGCCGATCCTGTTCCAGTGCCTCCACCCATCCCCGCCGTCACGAAGACGATGTTCGCGGTCTTGACGTAACCCTTCAGCTCGTCGACTGCCTCCTGAGCTGCGCGCTCGCCGATCTCAGGGAGTGCCCCCGCTCCGAGGCCGCGGGTGGTCGAACGTCCGAGGAGTACCTTGTGAGGGGAGTGGACATTGAGCAGATGCTTCGCATCGCTGTTCGCCGCGACGAGCTCTGCCCCAAATACTCCAGACTGGCTCAGTCGGTTCACCGTATTGGAACCTCCGCCACCACATCCTATTATGGCAATCTGGACCTTGAGTTTCTCGACGATCTTCGCCAACTCGTCATCGTCTGGCGTACCCAAATCTACCTTTGCGATCTTCTGTAGCTCATGCTGTTCGAGAGCATCATCAATAAGCGATTTCATATCATCCCATCTGCAAGTTGTTTGCACGTAGGTATTTGAATTGAAGATATAAAAGAGTCACGCCAGGCAATCTCCTCGTGGATTGTTTGAATTCCAGGCATATGTGAGCTCAGCGTGCGGATGATTGCTCGACGAAACCGTGACGAGCGAAGAGGAGCGACTAGTCTTGATGTCCCTGTGCGTTTGCATGTTTGAGTCTCTCCTTTCCGAAGGAAAGGAAACTCCAAGATACTGGCTTTTCTTCGTCTTAGCAATATTTATATCGGCGGTTCCTGATTACTTACATAGTCTAGGGGTGCACACATGCCGAAGAGTCTTGTTAAAGAAGCATTGGGAAAAGACGTAGATGAACTGAACGAAAAGTCTTCCCCTCAGCCCGCACAGGTACAGGTCACACCACCTGCTGCCCCTACCGCGGATGACGAGGAGATAGCAAAGATCGCGGCGCAGCTTGATGTCAGCATAAAGATCATCGGTTGCGGCGGTGCTGGTTCCAACACCATCAACAGATGTGTCGAGGCCGGCGTATCAGGCGCTCAGCTATGCGCGATAAACACGGATGCGAAGCATTTGCTCTCGATCCACTCTCCGAAGAAGATCCTGATAGGAAAGAACATCACGCGGGGTCTCGGCGCGGGGGCCATACCGCAGGTGGGCGAGGCCGCGGCCAAGGAGAACGAGAGGGAGATCAGGGATTTCCTTCAGGGATCCAACATAGTCTTCGTCACCGCTGGCATGGGAGGCGGCACCGGAACCGGTTCCGCGCACTTCGCTGCCAGGCTCGCGAAGGAAGGAAAGGCTCTTACGATCGGCGTCGTCACATTGCCGTTCAAGGCGGAGGGCGAAGTAAGGATGGAGAACGCCCTAGACGGACTCGAGAGATTGAGGAGGCTGTGCGACACGACCATCGTGATCCCCAACGACAAGCTCCTTGAACTCGTTCCGAAGCTCCCAGTGGACGCCGCGTTCAAGGTTGCGGACGAAGTCTTGATGCAGACCATCAGAGGCCTGACCGAGATCATCACCAAGCCCGGCTTGGTTAACTTGGACTACAGCGACATCATGACGGTCATGAACGAGGGCGGAGTCGCATTCGTCGGTATCGGCGAATCCGATGAGGCCGACCCGGAGACCAGAGTCGAGGCGGCAATCGAGGAGGCCCTCAACTCGCCACTCTTGGGTGAGATCGACCTCAAGGAGTCCAAGGGCGCACTCATAAGGGTTGTCGGTGGACCGGACATGACGGTCACTGAGGCTCAGAGGGCTGCAGAGGTCGTGGGACAGAGGGTCGCGAAGCATGCCCGGCTCATCTGGGGATGCAGCATCGACCCGGCTCTGGAGAGCACGGTGAAGATCCTACTGATCGTCACGGGCGCCAAGTCGGATTCGTTCGTCGGGCAGGAGAGCCGACCTGCCATGTCCGATGCCAGGAGACCGGCAGCGGCAGGTTCCAAATCGTACGGCAGGAACGACGAGCCGATCGATTTCGTCAGATGAGCCACAAACCTCAATCAATCCAATAGGCGGCCTGACCGCCGCCTATCTTCTCACTTTTCTCTCCACTTTGCCCTGCAGCTTGGGCTCGTCCGCGAACCGCGCCCCGCACTTCGGGCAGAACTTGTCCTGGAGCTCACTCCTAGCCCCGCAGACCGAGCACTCTGCCCCCCCGACTCTGTCGGAAAAGATGACTCCGCACAGACAAGCGAACGCATCCTTGTCGACCCTTCTTCCGCAGGCCGGGCACTCTGAGATCAGCTCTACAAAGGATTCGCCGCAGTATTCACACGTCTGCGAGGCCTGGGGTATCTCCTTGTTGCATTTGGGACAGAGCATGTTCCCTTCGCCCACGAGCACGACGCCGCAGCCACATGACCTCTCCCCCTCTGCGACGATCCTGCCGCACTCTGGACATTGGAACAGATCCTCCGAGAAATCCGTGGTGAACACGACCCCGCATCTCCTGCAGAAGAGGTCTTCGTCCGTGAGGTTCTCTCCGCACTCGGGGCACTGGATGGAGCGTCGATAGAGCGTGCAGTCGCAGCTCTCGCCATCAAGCAACCTTCGTCCACAGATGCTGCAGAACATGGATGCGTCGGGCGCCTTCTGGACTTGATCCTTCAGGGCGAGGTAAGTGTTCTCGGTCACCTCGCCGAGGAGGAACCTCTCCTCGAGGAGCAGCATCTTGTCCTCCTTTGTCAAGGGCATCGGTCTCAGCACGGGCATCTCCGAGTCTATCACGTGCGGCTTCTGTGCGGAGTAGCCGAGTTCCTTCCCGCAGATGGGGCATGAGCCGACCCTCATCGCACATGAGTTGTGGAACTGCTTGCCGCAACCGCACAGCACGCTCGGAAGTTCCTTCTTGATCATTCCCAGGCAGATGTCGCACTTCAGCTGGCCCTTGACCCTTACCGCCTTGACCTGCGGACGGGTCCTCACCTGTACCTTCCGCGTTCCCGCCCGGCGTTTCAGGCCTTTCGGCACCTTGATAAGCCGCGGCCCGCGCTGGGCTGCGAGAAGGATGATGGATGCACAAATGGGGGAGATCGACATCGCCACTTCGCTCCGACATACGCGGATGCCGTCCGCGGATATAAAAGTCGAGTACGCGTTGTCGTGGGCCATGGCCATGAAGGACACCGTGAGGTTCGTCGGGGAGTTGATGGAGGTTTCCGCTAGGACCGCTCCAAAGGCGGCCGGAGAGGACTTCATCGAGGTCGCGCTGCTGTCTGATTCAGAGCGCGTCGCGCTCGGTAACGACATGATCAGAATAGGGAAGGAGCGTGGGACATATGGGTTCGAGCGCGATGGCCAGAACGTGCTGGACTCGGACGCTGTCGTCCTCATCGGCCTGCTTCCGCACAAGGGCGTCGGGCTCAACTGTGGAGCATGCGGTTACGGGACCTGCAAGGAGTTCAACGAGAAGTCGTCCTCGGGGGATTTCAAGGGGCCGAACTGCGTGGTCCGAGCCCTGGACCTCGGGATAGCACTCGGATCCGCCGCGAAGCAGGCGGGAGAGTTCAACATCGACAACCGGATCATGTACAGGATCGGCGTGGCTGCCAGACGGCTCGGGCTCGGCCAGGCGAACATGAGCCACGGGATCCCACTGTCCGCGACCGGAAAGAACATCTTCTTCGATAGGCAGAAAAAGTAATCAGACTTCGTCCTTCTCTGGCCACGCGCGCATCTTCACTCGGGCAGGCACGCCGAGATTGGTGCCATCGAGGAGGTACGCCTCAAGATCTCTCGAATCCACGAGGTCGTTCCTGAAGAGTGGTCCGAATTTCGAGCCCGTGGTCGAGTTGACTGGGGTACCTGTGAGCAACGGGTTGAATGCCGGGACGATGATGAACTCCTTTGGACAGTGGTCGTATCTCTCCAGCACCTTCTTGGGCTTCAGCTTCCCCTTCAGCCAGCACTTCTCGTTGCTCCTGGTCCCCAAGGAATCGGCGAGCACGACTGAAGGATGGATGTGCCCCATCACGAGCATGTCACCCTCCATGACCTCGTGGGATGGCCAGATATGTCCGTGGAAAGCCCCAGCGTTCTCAATCCTGATGCCTGCCCCCGAAACGGCTTTCACTCCAGGAGGCAGGATCGCATCGAGCCCTCCATCATGGTTGCCCGCGACGATCACGACCTGCTTGTAGCGATTCATGAGCTTCTCGAGTATCGGCGGGATCTCCCTGTCCTCGCGGTAGCTCACAGATGGGATCCGGTGCTTCACATCCCCCAGGATGAGCAGGTTGTCCGCGAATGCCGTCAGGGCCTCAAGGCTGGAGAGCATCTTCGGAGCCTGGGACGGGATGTTGAAACCTGCATGTCTGAGCTGCACTTCTATCCCGAGATGGAGGTCCGAGACGCACAGCCATTTCTTGTTGCCTCTTATGACCAAAGCGGGCACGTCTGGTACGGGCTCCATATCCATGGCCACTCGTACAATGCCGAGGCGGATATAATTGCCGCTTCATCTCCCAAGGGAGAGTCTATCGCCCAGGAACCTGGGCAGACCTGCGGATTGGATCGCGTTCGCCGCCTTGTCGATATCGTAGTCCAGTCTGACTATCTCGCATTCCTGGGAGTCCGTGTCGAGAAGAGCGTAGCTGGATCTGGGATCCCCGTCCCTCGGTTGCCCAACAGATCCAGGGTTGACGATGAGTCCGGCTGGGAACCTCCTCACATACGGGGCATGCGTGTGGCCGAGAATCAGGAGCCCGCATCGCGCTCTCGCGAGCATCGACTCGGTCGCGTCCTCCTCGAACACATACTCGGTGCAACTCTCGACTGAGCCGTGGTACATCGCCACCTCCAGTCCCGCGACCTTGAACCTCGCTTCCGTACTCAATGACTGCAGCCATCTCCTCGAATCATCATCCAGGCGCGACGAAGTCCACAGGACGGCCTGCGCAGCATATGGATTCATGAAAGATGAGTCCTGGTCCAGCACTGCCCGATCGTGGTTCCCGAGTGCGGTCGGCTTCGAGATTGAACTCATCGCCCTGCAGCATTCGTTCGGGAATGCGCCGTAACCCACGGTGTCTCCTGCGCAAACGACAACATCGGCGCCCCCTCGGCCTTTGAGCTCGGTCTCCACGGCTTTGAGCGCATGGATGTTTGAATGGATGTCCGAGAGTATGGCTAGCCTCATGTGTAAGCTCCCTGGTCAGAACGTGGCTCCGTACTATGACAGATGTCTACGCAGGACCAACGGTATCTTCTCGATGATGTCCGTCGCCAGCAGTCCATAGCTCTTCTCCTCGAAAACAAGGTTGCCGGCAAGGCCACAGGTGAAAGCCCCCATCCTCGCCGCTGCAAACGGGCTCGCCTTTTGCCCAAGAAGACCGGCCACGATCCCCGTGAGGACGTCGCCCGTGCCGCCCACAGTCATCGCTTCGTTGTGGACTCTATTGTGCTTGACATATGTCCCATCGCTGATGACGTCTGTCGGCCCTTTCAGGAGGATGGTCATTCCAAGCTTTCCTGCCGCCTCCTTGACCGCCGCTGACCTCTTCGTGAGATCGTCAGTGGGAGGCGTCTTTCCGGTAAGTTTCTTGAACTCCCCCGCATGGGGCGTGATGACACCGGTCTTCCCCCTGAGGACCGAAGGTCTTGCTCCACAGGCGCCGATCGCATCCGCGTCGATGACGAGTGGCTTGTCCGACCTCCGCACTATCTCCTGGACGGATTGGATGGTCTCTGGATCGTTCCCCAACCCAGGCCCGATCGCGATGACATCCACCCCGGCCGAGAACGCCACCAACTGCGCAACGTGGTCCGTCATGAGTATCTCCCCGTCGAGCGCTCGTACTATGATGTTCGGCGAGTAGATCGATACTGGCAATGCCGTAGGCTCCGGTGTGAAGACGAACGCGAGGTCCGCCCCGGACCTCATCGCGGCCATGCCAGTGAATGCTGGAGCGCCCGTGTATGGCCCGCCACCGATGACAAGGACTCTTCCCGCATCGCCCTTGTGCGCATCCTTCTTCCTTTTCGGAAGCAAGGAGAAATCACCTGGCCCGCAGTAGAGTTCTGCCTCGGGAGGTATCCCGATGTCCTCGACGACGATCTTCCCCGAATTATGCTTCGTCATGCCCACCTTCGGAGCGTGGAGGGTGAGTGTCACCTCTGGTCTCACTTGCAGGTCAGAGGGCCATCCCGACGGGACGTCCACCGAGACGACCATCCGCTTCGACTCATTCAGTGCCCTGATCAGCTTCGGGTACGGGTCGTGCGGCCTTCCTTGAATCCCGACCCCGAGCATCGCATCCACGATGACATCGTATCGTTTCGGTTCGAAGGACTGGGTTTGTTTGACGAGATCCTTCACCAATTCGAGGTTGTACCGCGCGATGTCGCTCGATATCTCCGATTCGGCAGGGAAGACATCGGTGTGCAAGGATTGAGCGATGTGCCTAGCTGCGACGAATCCATCTCCACCGTTGTTCCCCTTGCCGCAAACGACGGCGACCTTCCAGTCAGGTTTGGAGATGCTGAGGATGTATCTGGCCACCGACTGCCCTGCTCGCTCCATCAGCGCGATCGTCCTCACGCCGAGATAGGATGCGTTGATGTCAAGGACCTTCACTTCCTCCGATGGTATCGCAGGCCTAGCCACGGCTTCGGATTGTCAAGAGCGCTCTTAAACCTGACGAGCGCGCGGTTCCTGGCGATGGCCAGCGTGACGAAAAATGGGGCGGTGACTTAGAAAAGAAATAAATAGACAGACCTCTTAGACATCGATATCGGCAGGGATCAAGTAAGTGAGTGAGATCAAGCGGCTTGTTTTGGATGTCCTGAAGCCTCACCACCCGACCATCATCGAGCTATCCCGCAGGCTCGGGGTACTGAACGGCGTTTCCGGGGTCAACTGCACTCTGGAAGAGGTCGACCGTGAGACGGAGAGCGTGAAGATAACGATAGAGGGGACCTCAATCGATTTTGAGAGCGTCGAGGAGACGATCTCTGATTGCGGAGCAGTCATACACTCGTTGGACAGCGTCTCCGCGGGCAAGAAACTCGTCGAGGAAGTGGAGACGCCTCAGGACAGATGATTCACTCAGGCTTCGGTTTCGGCATGGTCTTCAGCTTGAGAGCCACCTTCTCCATCAAGTCATGCTTCTTCAGCTTGGGCTCGACGAGCACCCTCCCATTCGACTTGTACCAGAACCTGGGATAGGACTTCTCCAGCTCGAGGATGCAGTCGAGCCCCAGCGACTTGACCGCTTCGTATATCATCTGAGCGCTCGGGCCCTCGACGGCATTCTTCTTGGCGACCATGCGCCCCTCACCCCTGCTGATCTTGAGCTCGAAGTATGCGGGGTAGAGCACGACGGCTTTCTCAGGATCGACGGCCATCTCAGGACCTCCAATTTGCGAACACCGCGCCGCTATCTAACTTTGTCGGTGAGGGTTCTGTCAAAAATCGGGTGGTGAGTTCATGGGATTGGCCGAAGTCGGATTCCCTGATACTACATGTAATCGGAGAATCCTAGTGCATCTGGCGTCAGATCATGACCCAATGTGCAGCAGCAGAAAGTGCCTGACATGTGGGAGACCTGATTCCCGAATGGGCACTCTGTTCGAATGCGAATGCGGCTTCAACCTTGACAGGAATGTCAATGCCAGCATCGACCTGCTGCAGACAGCCGTCTCCAAGAGATTGGAGGTGGTAGGGGGTCTACGGTTCGACCCCGGCGCATTCCGGCATGACGCGATGAGGATCCTATACGAGCCAGCGATGGCCGCACGGTCTGAGCCGAACGGAATGAGTGAGGAGATGGAGGTGGTGGCGCCCTGATAGGCCCACCACCCGACTCTTTACAGAACCGTCGGTGAGTTCCGCTGTCAGAAAAGAGCTCGCCTAGGTGGCTGGTGCGGGCGGCGCTGCAGATGGGATCAGGGTGGCGTTGACTACGCCGTCCTGGCCGGTCCTGGAGGTTATCACGGCTTCCCCGAGCTCCGTCATGATCGTCGCGCCCTTGGTCATGATGTTCCTCTGGACGTAGTTGGGGTTCGATGGGTTCGTCTTGACCGTGAGGATCTTCACCTTCTTGATCTTCCTCGTCTTCGGGTCCACCACGTTGGCGGTGTTGGCCATCAGAAGGCGCGCCTTCTGGGCCTTTCCCTTAACCCGGTAGAGCTTGACTTTCTGAGGACCCAAGCGTGTGAACTGCTTCTCTCTCCCGACCTCGAACCTTCTCTTCTTTCGGGCGAGCCTCAGCCTTCCGCCTGATGGCTTCCTCTTGGGTCTGCCTTGCCAAATGGCCATCTGTAACCTCTCGGGCAAGTGAAAGTGGGAGGTCTATTAAAACATTATGGGGTCGTTAGCGTCGGAGCTGGACCTCGTGGAACTCCACATCCACGCTCTCGCCCAAGCGCACGCTGGCATAAGAACCGTTCTTGGCTGCTCCGGGGTTCACGAACACTGTGTCCTTCGAGACTGTCCTGCCCCGTGACTCGTGCACGTGGCCGGACACCGCAAGGATGGGCTTGAATTCGTTGGCAACTCGAAGTATCCCCTTAGAGCCCAGGTGCCGCCCGTTCCCGGTGAGGTCGTTCATGCCGTATGCAGGACAGTGAGTGATCATGATGCCATCTTTGACCGCCACCGATCTGAGAGACCTCTCAAGGATGTCGTCCTCGATCTCAAATGGGGTCCCGCCCCCGGGCAACGCACCTCCGAAACCGAAGAACCGCTTGCCCATGAATTCCTCCCGCACGTTGTGGATGCTCGCATTCGCCCCCTCGAGGACGGAGACGGTCTCCGGGACATCACAGTTGCCTGGGACCGCGAAGATCCGGAGCTTGAGTCTCTTCAGGAACGTCTCGGTGAACTCGGTCGTGCCGAAGGTGGTGAAATCCCCGCACACGACCATCGCGTCATAGGAACCGGACGATGCGACCTCCGCGAGCATGCCGAGGGCCTGGTTTGAGCCGTGCAGATCGGAGCAGACAAGCAGGTTCAGCTCCTTCAGGGAATCACCAGATCCCGAAATTCAGGTTGCCGTAGACGAGCGCGTAGAATAGTAGGTAGCCGAGGATGGCGCCACCGTTGAGGAGAGGAAGTCCGGCCTGGGGCCGTCCCTTCATGACGAACGTCATCAGGGCCGCGAAACCCAGCATGGCTCCCAGGAGCGTACCGAGCGACACCAGTAGATTGGCGTCGATGCCTTCTATGTGGAATGGACCACCCCCTGATGCGGCCCGGAAGCTGTACGCGGAGGCCACGAGCACTCCGGGGATTATGATGTCACCGAGGCCCATGAACATCGCCTCTCGTTCCTCCCCTTCCTCCAGCTCCTTGACCAGCGATCCCTGTGTGAGGTAAGAGTATCCACGTTTCTTTGGTATCACTAGGAGGATCGGCAGCCTCATGCCGGTGACCCCATCGGCCAAGGCCACCATGTGCTTCGTGCCGTAGACCGAGACAGCGTCATATATCGCGAGCACGACGAGCAAGATCAGCACGGGCAGGATGTTGAGCGAGATGCCAAAGATGCCGATCACGCCTATTGCCATGAGAACGCCGGACGCATCGACCACGTACCATTCTGGTTTCTTTATCAAGTAATACGTCAGCGTGCCGGTGATCGCGAGGGGGAGGATGAGACCCACGATGTTCGAGGTAAGCTTGGCCGCGATCGCGATCAGGACATAGAATATGGTGAACGCCACAGCCCCGATGAAGATGAACTTGACGATGTCCTCGCGCTTCTTCTTGATGATGTACAGCACAGCCAGAGTGAACAGGATCATCGCGCCGATGTAATAGATCGGGATCAGAGGGTCATTCGGATTGGAGAAAGCCTGATCCTCCGTGGTCAGGATCGAAGAGACCATCACGAGGGCTCCAAGCTGGGCCACCAAGAAAATCAAAGCCATGATGATGGTGGTCCTGACCGTCCCTTTCATCGGCCCAGCTAGACGAACCGGTTTAGAAATACTTTGCGCAACGGTGATTCCCGGAAAACCTCCAAATAGCCCGAGACCGGTGTCACCGCCGTGGCTGAACTAGATTTCGTCAAGGTGGACGTGTTCGCGCAGGAGGCCTATTCCGGCAATCCAGCGGGGGTGGTGTTCGACGCCGATGACTTGGACGAGATGCAGATGCAGAGGATCGCATTCGAGGTCGGTTCACCGGTCACATCGTTCGTCCTGAGATCCAAGAAGGCCGATGTGAGGCTTAGGTTCTTCTCGCCCACATCCGAGGAGCCGCTCTCGGGCCATGGCACGATAGGCGCATTGTGGTGTCTGGCTGACAGGGGGGCGTTTGGCTCTTCGCCGGGCGGAAAGCGCAGGATGGAATCGCAGGTGGGCGTCCTCCCGTTCTCTGTCGAGAAGAAAGCCGAGGTTCTCGAGCGTGTCTGGATGACTCAGAGGAGGCCGATGTTCGCCCGAGAGGGGGACGAGAAGGAGGTCGCTAGCGCACTCGGCGTAGGCGTGGACGCGCTGTTCCACGACGAGTTCCCGCTCAGCAGGACCTCCACGGGTGTCCCATACCTTCTGGTCCCCGTGAGGTCGATCGACATCATGGGGAAGCTGGAACCAAGGCATGACGAGCTCAGCGCCCTTTCGCGCGAGCTCGATGTCGCCGGGATAGAGGTCTACTCGTGGAGCGTCCTCGACCAGGGCTCGACGATCCATGCGAGATGTTTCCTTCCATCGAATGTGATTCTCGAGGAGCCCGCATCCGGAATGGCTGCGGGGGCGTTGGGGGCGTACCTCGTGGAGAACGATTTCATTCCTCGCGAGGAGTTCGAGGACATAGTTGTGGAGCAAGGCCATTGGATCGGGCGTCCGTCGAAGATATCGGTGCGCGTGGAGAAGAAGGGGTCAACGATAAGAAGGGTCGAGGTCGGCGGACCGTCGCGGATATCGTGCACTGGGAGATTGGTCGCGCCTTAGGTCTGCTCAGCTCTCCCTCTTTCCGAACGCGACCGTTCCAGAGACTTTCTCGATCATGACTCTGACCTGGGAACCTTTTGCCGTCCCAGGGATGTAGATGATGAACTCGCCCTTCCGGGCGATGCCGTCGCCCTTCTTCCCGACATCCTCGATCATCAGGTCATAGACCTGGCCAGCCTCTATCTCCCTGGCCTTCTCTGCCTTGACCTGCTTCCTCACATGGACGGGGCGATGAGCGCCGCAAGTCTCGCAGACCAGGATGAGGATCCGACCCTCCTTGGCTATCTTCGTGTCTGGTCTGTTGCACTCGGAGCATAGGACGTACTCGTCGACGTAGTCCTTTATCCTGTCAGCTACGGCCGCGGTGGAGACCTTGCCCTTGAAGACCACTCGTCTTCCTTCGAGCGCGCCCGCGGTCCCAAGCTCCCTGAGAAGGTATCCTAGCAGGTGATCGGGCTCCCGCCTCAGCGTGTCGACGATGTCCCCGAAATTCCTGAGGACCGTCGTCTTTCCCTCGATCATCACGTCTGGCTCGGGGACTTGGAACCTGTCGTGCGATTCGAGCGTCTGTGGAAGCTTCTTCTTCGCTCTCTCAAGTAGAGTCTCGTAGTCGAAGCTCGCCTTCGTGGCCATCGTGGTTTCATCGTGCATGGCATAGTTAAAGGTATTGGAGCGCCTGACTCCGTGCGAGCGCCGTGTCTCACGATGGGTTCTGGGCCATTCTAGGACCGGCTTCCGACATGCCTCTCGAAACATTTATGGACAAGGCAGACCCATCTCACGCCCAGTGGGGATTTCCCAGGCATGTTGACACCGCCTAGTTCGAACAATCCCTTGAATGATTTGAAACCGGTCGAGGCCGGAAGGTCCAGATCCAGCAGGTTCGCTGCATTCGACTCGCTCGCGGACGGCGTCGCGGTAATTGGAAAGGACGGGACCATAGAATTCGTGAACTCGAAGATGAAAACGACTCGGGGAGACATCACAGGAAAGAAATGTTCGGAAGCCCTTGGGTGCGGGAAGGTCGAGGGAGCATGTCCCGCTTGTCCGATCAATGTCGGCTGGGATTTCGAAAAAGGACCGTACGTGAGGCGGGTCCAGACGGCCAGCGGGCGAACGGTCGATCTGGAAGTGACGACACTGGTCGATCAGGAGACCAAGAAGGACTTCTTCGTGTGCGTCTCCCACGACGTGACGCGGAGAGTGGAGGCTGAGGACCGACTCGGGGTCATGACAGCTTCGTTCGACCAGATGTCGGAAGCAGTGTGCGTTGCGGACCTCGAAGGGCGTCTCATCTATGTCAACAGGGCGTACGTTCAGATGACCGGCTACGATGAGAAGCAAGTCGCCGGGCTGAGCATGACGGACACCACCAACTCGTCCGGCACAATGCCGACGATACTGAAGGCAGCCCAAACGCTCGGATGGCACGGGGAGATGACCGGGCTCAGGAAGGACGGCACGCGCTATTATGCACAAGTCGAGGCGTTGCCGGTCAAGAACGAGAAAGGCAGGCTGCTGGGCTCGGTCGGCATCTTGCACGACATAACGCGACAGAAGACCGAGAAGGTCGAGTACGAGAAGTACACCAGCGAGCTCGAATCGAAGATGGAGGCTCGAACGGTGGAGCTCGCCCGGAGGGTCAGCCAGCTCACGACCATCAACAAGATCGGAAGGGTGGTCACCTCCTTGCTCGACATTGATCAGTTGATGACCGAGTTGGTCAAGTCCATCGCGCAAGGGTTCGGCTACAAGCACGTGTCCATATTCATGATGGACAAGGAACGAGGCGATCTCGACTTCAAAGCGGGATACGGATGGCACATGGACGCCGTTCCCAAGGACCTTAGAATAAAGCTCAAAGAGGGCATCGTCGGGCATGCGGCCTACTTCGGTGAGACACTGGTCAGCGCGGATGTAGAATCCGATCCCAGATACGTTCGAAGGGACCTGATAGGCACGAAGTCCGAACTGTCAGCACCCGTCATGTTCAGAGGGGAGATACTGGGCGTGCTGGACATCCAGAGCGACACGAAGGATGCGTTCACCAGGAACGATGTTAGCGTCATCGAGATGATCGCGGACATGCTCGCCACGGCGGTCACGAACGCCAGGGTCTATACCGAATCCAAGGAGCGCGAGGCGGCGCTCTCCGTTCTCGACAGGATAAGCAAGCAGATATCCTATCGTCTTGAGCCCATGGTCGTCCTGGATCAGGTCGCACGAGATGCGGCCAACCTGCTGAAGGCGGAGAAATCGATGGTGGGCTTGATCGAACCAGGCGCGGAGGTTCTCCGCTATGTCGCTCCCTATCGAATAGACAAGAGCAAGGTCCAAGGGCAGATCTTCAGCACGAAGGTGGGGATTGCGGGAAGGTCGCTTCGATACCTGAAGGCCGAGGTGGTCAACGACTATCTAGCCGACCCCGATGGGCAGGAGAGCTGGGCGGAGATTTTCGAGATCAGGTCTATGATCACGGCTCCCCTTGTCGTCGAAGGCAGAGGGATCGGCGTCATCAATGTCTACAACAAAATCGGCGGAAAACCCTTCACGAAGAGCGATGCGTTGGTTCTCTCGTCCCTTGCCGACCACGCGGCCATCGCGCTGGAGAATGCAAACCTGCTTTCATCCCTGAACCAGCGGGTGCACTCCCAACTCGCATTGTTGGAGACCGCGCTCGCGATGCAGAGACAAATAGACTCGAGCAGCATCTACGAGGCCGTCGCCGAGAAGCTCCGCGATGTCGTCTGGTATGATGGGCTCACGTTCTACAAGATCGATCACGCGAGTTCCCTTGTGCGGCCAGTGCTCGCTCGCGGACCCTATGCGGCTGAGATCATGGCCGAGACATTCACGACCGATGTCGGGGTCACCGGATACGTCGCCAGGACTGGAAAGGCGGAGCTGGTGAACGACACGACATCGGATTCCCGGGTTGCCCATGTCAAGGACACACCGGATGAGAAAGAAGCGTTGGCCGTAATCCCGTTGATGGGGAAGGATCACGTGACAGGGGTGCTGACGCTCTACAGGGATGGAGAGAACCGGTTTACCGAAACCGAGTTCGAGATCGCTCAGCTCTTCGCGAGCCAGGCATCCGTCGCAGTCGAGAACGCAGAGCTCTACGGGGTGAGGGAATCACTGCTGGGTGAAAGCCGAAGTAAGATCGAGCAGATGGCGAAGGTGCTTGACCTGACGACCTCAGTGATGTACATGGACGATCTCGACATCCTCCTTCAACGCATCACAGATGCCATCGTCCAGTCGTTTGGATTCAAGAGGGCCTCGATAAGGCTTCTGGACCTCGAAGGCGACTCCTTCATACTCAGAGCGAAGACGGGGTACCCGAACTGGGTCGAGAAGGGCAACAAGAGGCCCGCGCGGGGTGTGCTTGCGGATATGGATGACGAATTCAAGGTCGGTTCCACGACATATCTCGTGAAGTACGAGGACCAGTCATACGGCGTGGAGAGCTTCTCGTTCCTAGCTCATCCGGAACTCGCGGATAGACCCCGTGCCGCACCGGACGCTTGGCACGAGCGCGACAAGCTCATGGCGGCGATGAAGGATAAGAGCGGCAGGCTGACGGGCTTCCTCCTTGTCGACGAGCCCAATGACCTGAAGATACCCTCCGCTGGCCAGATGGAGGTCATCGAGATCCTCGCGGGGATCGCTTCCATAGCGTTCGAGAACTCCAAAGCGTTCGAGGAGCAGGTGGTGGCGGCGAACGAGATCGCGCTGCTGAACGACCTGATGACGCACGACATCAACAACTTCAACCAAGGGATCATGGGGTACATCGAGTTGCTCCTGCAGGACAAGCTCCTCGACGATAATCAGAGGAAATACGCTGAGCGCGCCCTTATCCAGGTCAGGAACAACGCTCGCCTGATAGACAACATAAGGAAGCTCGCGAAGGTGAGGACCATGTCGGACTCGGGCTACGTCCCCTCGGACCTTCAAAAGGCGGTCGCGGACGCGGTCGATGTCGTCACGAAGACTGTTGTCGATCGCAAGGTCACAGTCGTTTCCACGCTCGCGCCAGGCACACACTACATCATGGCCAATGAGTACCTGAACGAGGTCTTCCTCAACGTGATCTCGAACGCGGTCAAGTTCGATACCTCGACTCGCGTCAGGGTGGACGTGAACATCGAAGACGAGGCATCTCCCCAAGGCGATTCGTGGCTGATCTCGGTCGTGGACCGCGGAAGGGGGATCCCGGATGAAAGGAAGGGCGTCGTCTTCGAGAGATTTGCCACCGGTGTGACGGGTGTCAAAGGCTTTGGACTCGGTCTGTCCATCGTGAGCGCGATCGTGCAGAAGTTCGGCGGACGCATATGGGTGGAGGACCGGATCAAGGGGGACGCCTCCAAGGGGACCGTGTTCAAGATCATGCTGCCCAAGTGCAAGACCCCTTCCCCCACGACGGGGTCGCTCGAGGGAACGAAGTCCGGCGAGACACCCGCGGCCTAGCTCACTTCTTCCTTTTGTGCGAGTATTCCAGCGCCGCCTTCACGAGCCCATGATGCAACGGTCCTGGCCTCTGAGGCCTGGACTTGAACTCAGGGTGGAACTGGGAGCCGACGAAGAACGGATGCCCTTCGAGCTCGGCTATCTCCATCCTCTTGCCATCTGGGGACTTCCCTGTGAACTTGAGCCCTTTCTCCTGTATCCGGTCGATGTAGTGCGGGTTGATCTCGTACCTGTGCCTGTGCCTCTCACTGATCTCAGTGGCACCGTACAGCTTTGCCGCGCGTGAGCCCGCCTCGACCATGACCTGCTGGGCGCCCAGTCTCATTGTCGCGCCCTTCTTCGTCACCTGCTTCTGCTCGGGCAGGATGTCGACGACCGGGTGTGACGTGTGAGAATCGAACTCGGTGCTGTTCGCATCGTGCATCCCGAGCACGTTCCTGGAGAACTCTACGGTCGCCAGCTGGAATCCCAGGCATACGCCGAGGAATGGGACCTTGTTCTCCCTCGCATACTTTATCGCCTGGATCTTGCCCTCGGTGCCTCTCGACCCGAAGCCCCCCGGGATCAGCACTCCATCCGCTTCTTCCAGGACCGCTCCTCGATCTCCCTTCTCGATGTCCTCCGCCTCGATCCGGAGGAACTTGACCCGGGTATCCAGCTCTGCCCCCGCGTGAGTCAGCGCCTCGTAATGGCTCATGTATGAATCGCGCTGGTCCATGTACTTGCCCACAAGCAGGATATTCACCTCGTGCTTCGGGTTCATGACCTTCGCGAGGAACTTCCGCCACTCGGCGAGTCCATCTGGTTCCCTCTTGACGTTCATCTTGGCAAGGAGATAGTCGGTGAGTCCCTGCTCCTCCAGGAAGACCGGGACCTGGTAGATGGACTTCGCGTCCGGAGCACTGATCACGGCTTCCAGAGGGACGTCGCAGAACAACGCGATCTTCTTCCTCGCACCTTCGTCGAGAGGCCTTTCGCATCTCGCCACGATCGCATCGGGCTGTATCCCTATCGCCCTGAGCTCCCTCACCGAGTGCTGGGTCGGTTTCGTCTTCTGCTCTTGGAGCGTGCCCAGGATCGGGACGAGGGTCGTGTGTACGAAAATGACGTTCTCATGGCCGAGCTCGCTGTGCATCTGCCTCATGGCCTCCAGGAACGGGGCGGACTCGATGTCCCCCACGGTGCCGCCGAGCTCGACGATCGTCACTTCGGAGCCTGTCTTGATCCCCACGTTCGAGATCATGGACTTGATCTCGTTCGTTATGTGAGGTATGATCTGGACGGTCTTGCCGAGGAAGTTCCCCTGCCTCTCCTTCTCAATCACGCTTCCGTAGACCTTCCCGGTCGTCACGACATGGTCGCTCGTGAGGTTGGTGTCCAGGAACCTCTCGTAGTTTCCGAGGTCCAGGTCCGCTTCGCAGCCGTCATCCAGCACGAACACCTCTCCGTGCTCGAACGGGTTCAATGTTCCCGCATCGAAATTCAGGTAGGGGTCGATCTTCATGGCGGTTACTTTCAGTCCCCTGGCCTTCAGGACCCGTCCGATGGATGAAGCTGTGATGCCCTTTCCAAGCCCGGATA